>JALRKV010000059.1 GCA_023254735.1 Pseudomonadales bacterium
TCTCTTTCGTCTTCGAACGGCGAATAATAGACATCATCGATCCAGCTATACACGCTGAAAAACTCAACAGAATCGCCACCATTGAGAGGGACATTATAGCTCGCCCATCCGGTGAATTTGCTCTCAGGAACCTGAATGAGCTGGTTGCCTTTGATATCCTGGGTCAGGGTATCAAACCCAGGATAGAGCGAACCCGGTATGTTGCTGTCTGAAGTGTCAGACACCCTGAACGACTCGGTGTACTCGCTTGGTGTGAAGCTAAAGTTTCCGCCAACGGTTAATCTGTCGGTTGCGAGCCATAGAGCTTCTGCCTCAAGTCCCATAACGTCAGCACCTGGTGCCGCTAGGACGGAAGTACTTGTGCCTCCGAGCTGACCAACCTCAGTAGTGAAGGTGTGGACAGATGAATAGTCATATAAGTATGCCGATGCATTCAGCTGAAGCGTGTCGTCAAACAGCTGTGACTTGTAGCCTATCTCGTAAGCTATCAGCTCCTCTGGGTCGTAAGACGGAGTTTGACTGAAGTACACCAAGCTGTAGCCGCCAGACCGATAACCCGAAGTTGCCGAGAAATACATCATCGTTGAATCGTTGATATCCCAGTCTAGATTGATACGACCCGTCGTCTTTTTGTCGGTACGCTCAAATGGCCGATAGACACTAAGCGCGAAGGGGATACCGCCATTCGTTGCCTTTGGTGTGGGTACTGTGTAATTACCGTCGGCGTCTTTGATGAGACCGCCATTAGTAATATTTACCTGAGCGAGACCACCATAAAGTCCGAGGAAGCCACCGGGAGCTGCACCCGTTTCGGAGTAGCGCCAGAGGTTTTCTTCGGCTAATAGCTTGTCTTCAGCGTAGCGTATACCGAGCGTCAAAGTGAACTTCTCATTCAACTCAATCGCAGCCTGAGAGTATGCTGCAAAGGCATCGCGCTTGGTTTGTGTTGCGTAGAGTAGATCTGAAGCTTGACTTTGTATGCCATGAATGACATTGAGATCTGGATTGCTTCCATCGTCTCCGTACCATGCAGAAGTTTGTAGATTATTGCCGCCGTTATTTCGTTGACAGCTCTCTGCCGGCGTCGCTACCTGGCATGATAGTTTAGCGCTATTCAGACTGACCATCAGACGGCCTCTAAAAGCAAGAGCTGAGGCGCTCAGACCAGCTGGGATTCCCGTTGCTGCCGAAACACCAGCGCTAATCGCTGTGTTGTCTTGGTAGGCGTTAACCAAGCGATCTTCGCCGAGTGACGAATAAAAATCACCGCGTTGATCAATGAGGGCGTCATAAACGAAAAGACCGGAGGTTAGCGTGATGCTGTCTGAAACATCATAGAAAGCCTGCAGCTCGTGTGAGGTGTAATCCGCTTCGTGATTGACATAGAACTGGCGATCATGAAACTTCGACGCGGTGTTATCGTCGTCGGTGTTACGCTTGTAGCTCAACACAGTGTCACCGTAGATATACACTAACTCTAAACGATCGTTGACCGTCCACGAGGTTTTGAATTGCACAGAATTATTGGTTATTTCTCCGAGTTAAACCCATCAGAAGCCGCGCAGAGATCGGAACCCGAGATATTTCCCGAGAAGGCACAGCTGTTGTAGAGGGCCTCACTTCGGGGCTCGTGTAATTAAAACCATCTAACGACGCCGCGGCGTGTTGCATCCCATCGAAATCACCGAAGTCGATTCCCGCGCGGTTACGCTGCGCCTGCCCGACCGCGCCAGTAACGGGATGACTAAAGGTAAGAATCGGCTTACTCGAGTCGTACCAGTTATTCTGGAAATAGTTCGCCTGATCGGTGTTGTTGGTATCGATGAAGCGATAGCCGGGCACGAGCGCGTCGGTGATTCGGTTGTTTTCTCCGCCCTCGTTCAGCACCACAAGCCTTGCACCGTTAGCGCCGCCGAAAGAACGATCGACCGAGAGGAAGTTCTGTCGATAGTCGACTTCGATGTCTTCAGTCGGTGTCCACTTGAATTGAATCGCACCGTACTCTGTGCCGAGGCTGTCGATGTCTGCGTTAGGGCCGGCGATTTCTTCAAAGATGCCGTCGCGATCACGGAGGCTGAAATTAACGCGCATCGCGAGTTTGTCTTCGATCAGCGGGGTGTTAAAGGTGCCGTAGGCCTCTGTGGAGCCAAAATTACCGACGATGGTTTTGAATGCGAAATCCTTCTCGAACTCAGGCTTGTTATAAAGAATGTTGATCGCACCACCAACCGCGTTGCGGCCGTAGAGTGCACCCTGAGGGCCTCGAAGCACTTCGATTCTGCCGACATCCCAGAAAGTTGCCGCGGTTGCGGTTATCAAACCCTCTGAATAAACGCCTTCTGTATAGGTCGCTACGTCGGGATCGCCGCCGAGGGCGCGGAAGTTTCGACCGACGCCGCGGATCGTTGAATCGTAAGGCTGAATCGTCGTTGCTGGAATAAAATTTTGCAGATCCTCTTGATTGCGAATACCGAAATCTTCAAGGTTGTCACCCGTGAGTGCGGTAATCGAAATCGAGGTGTCTTGGATTGAGGCTTCTCTGCGTTCGGCAGAAACCACAACCTCTTCGATACGGCGCTGGCCGTCCTGTGCGAATACTTGCCCGGCAAAACTAGTTGCAGAAAAAGAGCTGCTGCGCCCATTAACTGGGTTGCAAATTTACTTCGATGTTGCATTTTCATCCCCCTCACTATTTTGATTTTGGCCCTCTTTAAGCTCTGCAAGTAATAGGATAGTGGGACTCCGCTTGCGACTGCGTAACTAGGTCAGGACTATTTTTACTCACGCAAAATTGCCGTCGCGCGCTTCGAATTGCGAAGGACAAAAACAGCAAAATCTATGAGAATCCGAATTGGACCAAGGATGACTTGAGGGCAAATAGACAGGGTTGCCCATCTAGCCTGAGGAAAGGGTATACAACAAAACTACGCCTACCATTGTCTACACTGCTATTTTGCAGGTTTATCCCATGGTTTCTTCGGCGTTACTACCAATAACCTGATTCACAGTGTAACTATCGGTAACTATCTGTAACGGTAATACTCAAATTACCGCCAAAATCTGGTTAAAAATACGCTCTTTTCTTTGCGGCGATTAGATTTTGACGGTCCGTTCACGTTACCTAAGACGCGCCAAAGAATCCAATCTTTTTTCTGTTATTTCAGAGGACGATGTCTGCGGCTACTGGCGCACTTAGGCTCGAATGCGCACAGTCTAAGAGACGAAGTGATACCAGACGAAAATTGATCCTGCGTAATGTCGAATGCTTGCACGCAACTGCAATTAGGGTTTATAACCTAATTTTGAGAAACCGAGAAATTCGCGCCATTACCAAAGACGAGGTAGACCTATGTCCCAAGCAGCAGCGATAGACCAACAGAGAGTAACAGACACTCACGATGCCGACGCGTGGCGAGACCCTTGGAGTCTGCCGCTCGAGTCGCTCGATCCGGCACGAGCAATACTGTTTAAGGAAAACGTACACGAAGAGTATTTTCGGCGGCTACGGCAGGAAGATCCCGTTCACTATACGGCCGACAGTGAGTTCGGTGCGTACTGGTCAATTACCAAATACAATGACATCGTTGCGGTCGATTCTAATCACAAAGTCTTCTCGTCACATAAGAATATTGTAGTCGGCGATGCTCCGGATGAATTTTATTCGCCGATGTTTATTGCCCAGGACCCACCGATTCACGACGTTCAGCGTCGTGCTGCGCAGCCCGCCGTTGCACCGACTCAGCTTGCCGATCTTGAAGCGCTCATCCGTCAGCGCGTCTGTACCATTCTCGACGATCTGCCGGTTGGCGAAGAGTTCAACTGGGTCGATCGCGTCTCGATCGAGTTGACTACGCAGATGCTCGCAACGCTTTTCGACTTTCCATTCGAAGACCGACACTTGCTTCCCTACTGGTCTGACGTGGCTACCGCGACACCATCGACTGGCCGCAGCGATGTGACATTCGAGGAGCGCAACAAGGTGCTGCAAGAATGTTTGAATTATTTTGCGCAGCTTTGGCACCAGCGCAAGAATGAGCCGCGCAAATTCGATTTCATTTCGCTGCTCGCGCACGATCCCGAAACTAAAGATATGCTCGACAATCCGATGGAGTTTTTGGGCAACCTCATACTGCTTATCGTCGGCGGGAATGACACGACGCGAAATTCGATAAGCGGTGGAGTCATTCAGTTAAACCGTGCCCCCGAGCAGTGGGAAAAGCTGAAAGCTAATCCCGAGTTAGTCCCAAACATGGTGTCTGAGATTATTCGCTATCAAACACCACTCGCGCACATGCGTCGCACGGCGTTAGAGGATATCGAGTTTCAAGGCAAGCAGATCAAGAAGGGCGACCGCGTGGTGATGTGGTACATCTCGGGCAACCGTGATGAGGAAGTTATCGAGGAGGCCGATAAGTTCAAGATTGATCGCGAGAATGCACGTCGTCACGTGTCATTCGGGTTTGGCATACATCGCTGTATGGGCAACCGAGTTGCCGAAATGCAGCTGCGCATTCTCTGGGAAGAGATACTCAATCGCTTCGACGCCGTTGAGGTGGTTGGGGAGCCCGAGCGGGTTCTCTCAAACTTCGTGCTTGGTTATACTCACCTTCCTGTGATTCTTCACGCGAAATAGAGGCGCATTGGGCGTGCATTCGCACTCGCAATGCGCGCCCAAGCCACGCACCTGCGGTGTAAATTGAAGAAATAATCTAGTTGAAATTAGGAGGCATCAGTGCCGAAGATTACCTTTATAGAATTTGACGGAACGGCGCACGAAGTCGATGTCCCAGCCGGCGGCAGCGTAATGGAAGCCGCGGTGAGTAATAATGTCCCAGGTATCGATGCCGATTGCGGTGGCGCTTGCGCCTGTGCTACCTGTCACGTCTTTGTTAATGAGGCGTGGATGGATAAAGTGGGCGAGCGCGGGGACATGGAGCAGTCGATGCTCGATTTCGCCGAAAATGTAAGAACAACATCGAGGCTCTCGTGCCAGATTGTGCTTACCGACGAGCTCGACGGTCTCGTAGTCGATATGCCAGAGGCTCAGCACTAGGGCAAATAATGAAAACCAAAGAGCGCATAATTGCACTAGCGCAGACGCGCTTTAACGAGCTCGGCTATGGCAATGTGACCACCGCGGCGCTCGCCGCGGAACTTGGGATTTCTGAGGGCAATCTTTGGTATCACTTTAAGACAAAGCGGGACCTGCTCGAGGCTATATCCGCCGAGTTCTTGCTCTATTTAAATGAGCGCTTGTCACTGCTGCCGGATAAAAAGGCAGACGTTATCGAAGGCTACACGGCGCTCATGGCGTCCCATGAGCAAGAGCTCCTAAGGTATCGATTTCTCTATCGCGACCAGGCCGATTACGGGGGGCATAGTCAGATCGTGCTCGACAATATCACCGGGCTCTACGATAAAAGTCGGGCTCAGTTTAAGGCTTTTTACGCGGAGATGGTGCGCGTCGGCGTGTTGGATTGGCCTAAAAATCAGCTCGATAGCCTCTCGGTTAACGCAGTGATCTTGATTCGCTTTGGTCTAGAATACCTTCGAGAGTCACAGCAGGCGTTTGATTCGAAGGCAGTGGAAAAAACCTTTCTCCAGCACTTAACACTTTTCGAACATCGACTCGAACCGGCGGCTGCCAAGCGCCTACGATACGCTCTGGCCAACCTTTCTTCAGACGCGGAGATCTGCGCAGCCTAGGCGCTGCGGGTGCGCTCATCCCCCTACGCCCTTCGCCCACTTTAGCAACGTCTGTCGGGCATAGATCGCAACTTGGGGCGGGTGCGTATTCTAAACATGAACAACTTTTCCCTAGAATCAGTTTATAGCTCTTGCCCTTACTGCGGGGAGCCGATCGAGCTGCTTGTTGATTGCAG
>JALRKV010000040.1 GCA_023254735.1 Pseudomonadales bacterium
AGATTCAATGGCCTGGAAAACGCCGCATGCCTGCCTCGGAATTTTTGCGCGGATCGCGAATTAGAGGCCGATTTACACTTAGTGGTCAAAAAATTGACTAATTCCTTGTACGTATTGCGTTTCCGACTATATTTGGGAAAACCAAACGTTTAATCACACTTTAAAAACATCAAGCATGAACAAGGCAGAACTCATCGATGCCATCGCTGCAGACGGCCTTGGGGCCGCGACGGTAGGTATCGACTGAAAAATCCGCGACCTCTCGATAGAGCGGCTCACGAAAGGCCATCAGCTCGCGAATTTTTTGCGCGGGATCGGCTGTCTGCAGCAGCGGCCGTGACTTATCGCGCTTAGTGCGCTCAATTTGCTGACTAATCGGCGCGCGCAGATAGATCACACAGCCCCGGCTCCTAAGCCATTGTCGGTTTGCCTCGGCGAGTATCGCGCCACCACCTGTCGCAAGAACAATATTAGGCCGAATGGTCAGTTTTTCGATCATCTTGGACTCTCGAGCTCGGAAGCCCTCTTCGCCCTCAACGTCAAAGATCCAGGGGATGTCGGCTCCAGTGGCGCTTTCTATCTCACGATCGGAATCGACAAAGTCGAGACCTAACGACTCCGCTAAAACTTTGCCGATCGTCGTCTTGCCAACGCCCATAGGGCCAACTAGAAAAAGTGAAGTTAAGGATTTCATCTGCGCTTTACGAGGACTTTACGATGCGCGACAGTATAGAGGCAGTTCATCTATGATGAAACTTCTGGGTGGCTATCAATTTGCCAACAGACGCCCGTGAGGGGTGGTTTTATCCTTACTCAAACCCCTCCTCCAGTATCCTAGGGGTTATAAAAATTAGCAGCTCGGTCCGCCGACTCGAGCGCTCACTGCGCTTAAATAAGCGGCCAAGATAGGGAATATCTCCCAGAACTGGGGTTTTCGATTCGGATGTCGCAGTTTCCTCGCGAAAAACACCACCTAGCACAATAGTCTCCCCGTCATTGACTAGCGCTCTCGTGGTTACCTGATTCGTATTAATAGCAGGAATAGCGCCGGTTCCAGGCGCTACCGAGTCTTGCCGAATGTCTAGCTGCATGTTGATTCGCCCGTCGGGTGTGATTTGCGGAGTGACCTCAAGTGACAGCACTGCCTCTTCGAACTCGGTAGTTGAACCACCGGCCGTCCCGCCCGCTTGCGACTGATACGGTATACGGACACCCGACTGGATGAGCGCCGGCATTTTATCTTGTGTCGTGACTTTAGGCCGAGCAATGACCTCCCCATTACCGCTACTCTCGAGTGCCGAAAGCTCTAGCTCTATCAGCTCGCTATTGCGCGCGTAGCCGATAGCGAAACTCGACGCGTCCGGATCAGCAACGCCAAGGTCCACGGTAAGCGCCTGTGGAAAGGAGACAACCGATCGAGGGGTTGGCACCGAGGCACGGGCTAACGCTGCGATCGCTGGAATCAGCTCAGGATCCGTATCGCTCTGTAGCGCATCAAGTCTTGCCGCCTCGCCTGCTATCGCTGCCTGCGCTCGCGCGTCAGACGCCGCATAATCGGCTGCTAGGAGATCGGTTGTTGTTCCCTGCGATCCGCCTACCCTCGTGTTCCCGACGTGACCGCCGAGACCCCACCTAATCCCCAACTCGCGACCAAAGCTGGTCTCGACATTCACGATACGCGCCTCGATTAGCACCTGCCTCACAGCGATATCTAGCGTCGCCAGCATCTGCCTAACCTCTACTAACTTTTCGGCGGTATCTCGCACGATGACGATATTGGTGCGCGTATCAACCGATGCCGCTCCTCTTGGCGACAGTAGCCCCTGATTGATCCGCGGAGCAATACCGCCCTGAACGGGAATCGCAGCTCGGCCACTTTCAGCGCCGACTCCAACCAGCAGCTGCATGATATCTCGTGCCTTGGCATAATTTATTTGTAGATACTCGGTAAACAGCGGCGACAGGACTTCGGCCTGTTCGGCCGCTTGCACGTCGAGTAAGTCTTGCTCTGCGAGCTCCTGGGTTGGCGCCACGTAAAGCACATTACCCTCTAAACGCCCGCTCAAACGCTTCATCCTTAGTACTAACGCCAGCGCCTGATCCCATGGCACATCCTCAATATCGATCGTGATCTCGCCTTCTATCGCGTCACTCGCAATTAGGTTGAATCCATAGAAGTTTGCTAGCTGAAACAGGGCGCGTCTCACTGGCACACTCTGAAAAGACAGCCCAGTCACTTTTTCAGTGTACTGCGAAAGTTCTTGAGACTGACCTTGCCTAGTCCGCGCAGGCTCGCGTGCACTCACGCTCACCACATAGCTAGCACCCAACTGATAAGCGAGAAATTCAGAATCGCCTGTCGCTCGTATGCGCAGATTCAAGCCCTCAGGGGTTGCCGACGAATCGAATCCAGTCACGACGGTTCCGAAAGCGGAGGCATCGAAGCGTCGCTGCCATTCTTCAGGAACCACGACACCGCTCATGTCTAGCACAATATCTCCCGCCGAACCGAGCCGATTAATTATTGTTGTGGCGCCAAGCGCAGCAATATCTTCGGCAAGTGTAATCACGATTTGCGCCTCGCCGCTTGCGCCTCGCTCGAACTCGATTGACTCGATTGAATTGTTTTCACGCTGTTGCTGTGCGGAGGCCATTAAAGGCGCGAGCGCCACGAGGAAACAAAAGAATCTGACCCGTATCGTCATTCGTCTCCCAGAGGTTTTTCTTTGCATCAACATTCTGATTGCCTTATTGCTGAATCTTTTTTGCACCATCAATGGGAAGATCTAACGCGCGGAGGGAACGCGCGGGCGCATCGTTAAACTCTGCGGCCGCTTGATCCATCCATCATCGCCGCTCGGCACAATCTCCAAAAGATCGATACCTTCGCGTCGCACCCGCCACACTCTGCCGTGGTTTAACCCCAGATAATTGCCCACGCCTACTCGAAAAATTTCGCCTTCGGGATTTTCAATCAGTGCGAGGAGCTCATCACCTAGCGCTAAGAATCCGACCATACTCAAATCGCTGAATGGCGAAGATTCGAGGGCTTCTTTTGTGCGAGAGAAATCGGGCGCAACGCCAGTACTAATAGACCGTGGCGCCGCGAGTGCAGGAGGCCGGTCGAAGGGACTTCGCAGCCCTGCCGCGCTGTAAACGAAGCGCTTCAACATTGGGGCCTCGGGCGCTTCTTGTAAACGCTGCGGGGCGCGGTCAAAGGTTGCCTTGATAAACAGCTCCAACTCTTCGCGACTTGTTGGCTGGGAGCAGGCTGTCACGGATACTATTGCCCCAGCAATCGATACCTTTAGGCCTGCCCTTATCAGCCAATTAGAGAGGCGCATTGTTCGGCTCCTGCTGTCTCTCTAATTTTCCTTCTAACTGCCGCTCCGAGGCGAAGACAAACTCTTCGTCATAGCGATAGGTGCGCGCGAGCAATCTCATTTTTTGCGCCTTCTCACTACCCGACTCTATTCTGAAATCATGGAGGGTCACGACTCTTCCTAGATTTGCAACGCCGCTTACGAACATTCCAAAATCGTGATAGCTGCCGATGAGCTCGATCTCGATTGGCAGCTCATAGAAGAATTCGCGCGCGGTCTCCTCCTGCAGTTGAATCCGCCTGAACTCGAGGCCGCTGCCTAGGCCCGTTGCCGAAATATTGTCGACAAGACTTGGCACCTCGGCCGACGACGGTAGTTGCCGCAACAGCGTCTTGAACGCCGAATCGAGCGCCTGAGTCTGACCCTGCATAGCATTGAGTTGAGATGCTTCCATCGCTTTAAGACTAAACTCGCCGCGCAACAGCCCCTCGCGGGCCTGCGCGTTTACAAATTGCAGATGTGTCGCAGAAAGGAAAAAGAAGTACCCAATCGCTAGGACAATCAGTGCGATCATGGTGAGAACGAATTGACGAACCGCCGGCGGCCATTCGGCAATCGCATCGAGATCAGCAAGCTCGGCGACGTCAAAACTCGACAGGTCAGCAAGTATTGACTTCCTACGCGTTGAGGACGGGACACTTGGCCTCCCCACCCTGGGTCTTTTAACCATCGCGCTCGCCCTCCTCAATCGAAGTCGCGATTACATTGCCTTCCATCGCCTTCGCAATTTCAACACTCAGGTTAAACACAAATTGACTCGGGCCTTCGGCAGCCTCAGAAACCTGCGCCGCAATGTCATTGAGGTCGGCGTAGCGAAATTCCTCAGAGCTTTCGAGGCGCCGCATAAGCTCTGTTACGCCGGCATAGGAGTCCGACACACCCTCTATAAGGATCACGCCGTCGGCGCGTTCCAGTGATAAAAAATAGACCTCGTTTGGCAAGCTTTTAACGAACTGGCCAAGTACCCTCACAACCGTTGCGCGATCTTTCTGAAGATCTGCAATTAAGCGCATTCGACCTCTAACTGCGGCCTGTTGTTCGCGCAGCGACCCAACCTCGGTGACCCGAGCATCTAAGTCGACTATCTGTTGCTCTAAGACCCGATTGATCAACTCCTGCTGCGCCAATTGCCGAGCGAGGAACTCACTGCTCGCATACACGGCAATCGCAGCGATCGTCACGGCGAGTAAAATTTGGCGAATAAAAGTCCGCTTTATTGCATCGCGGCGACGCTCGCGCCAAGGCAGTAAATTTATTTGCATCATGCCGAAGCCTCTCGCATCGCCAAACCGCAGGCGACCATCAACAGCGGGGCATCCCGATCTAGGGCTATAGAGTCCACCCCCTCGCCTAGTGTCATTCGCCTAAAGGGGTTTGCGCTCTTGACCTCACACAGGAGAGAGTTCGCCATCTCCTCGATTAAGTCCGTCTCGATTAAACCCCTCGCAAGGGCGCCGTTGCCTCCTAGAAGCGCGAGGGAGAGTTCGCCCTCAACCTCATCGCTTGGTAACTGACTTAGAGCGATGCGTACTTGGTTAGCAGTTTCACTCGCGACTTCTCTGTAATAATCAAGTCGCGCACTACCAATGGCGTCTATTATCTCGTCGCTGAATTGGCTTTTGAGATAGGAGTCAAAGTTCGTTTGTTCATGGCTCCACTCTCGATGCAGTTTGTGGTTTCCATTGTGAAAAAGGTGTACACAGGAGTGGCCCGATTCGAGCAATATGAGAGCAACGACGCCGAGTGGCTGGCGCGCGGCTGCTTTCAGGGGCAAGAGAGTGCTTTGCATGAGTGCGCGCTCCAGCGCAAACGAGTCGAGATCTACTGCATCAAGTCGAAGCCCTGCCTGCTCTGCGATTTCCACAAGGGGATCAAGCACATCAGCCTTGCAGGCAACTAGCAGCATTTTTTGGTATGCGCCTGCGTGGGAACTCACCTTCTGCGGGACGCGCGAGCGAGCAATGAGTGAAGAGGCAACGCTTGTTGGGATCGATTCAACAACCGCATAATCGAGATAAACCTCATCGAGCGCATAGGGCAGTGCGCTTTCGGCCTCGGCAAGCATCCTGTCATCGTTTTCTCGCCGGGAGAGGGTGGCGTCGAGCAGCGCGCTTTTGGTGAACGCAAAGCTCGATTTTACGGCCAAGGACACCCTCTGCCCCTTTACTCCCATGCGCTTCACTAGGCGCGCAAGGCATTGAGCGGCAGCGTGGGGATCGCCGTTAACACCTAGTTCGTCAATACTAAACCCCTCGACTCTGTGTTGGCCGCCTCGCTTACTCAGGCTCACAAGTCGCACCTGTGTGTCAGTAAACTCCACTCCGACTTGATATTGGCGTCGGTGCGTCCCGAACAGCTCGCTCAGAATCCGCCTCATGTTTTCGAGCCTCGCATAATCGCCCTATCACATTCTTTCAAAATGTTTCAAAAAAGCTGCTTAGCTAACGTTGGCCTAAAAGCGCACTTCGCGAGCGCTTAACGAGAATTTCTCGCAACGACGGGCCTTATTCACGTGCGTTAGCCTGCACTCGACCGCCATTAATCGAGCAAGCGGGCGTGACAGCCGCTCTGCCTTGCTAATACTTTAGTTGACCGCGCTCTTTGGCGCCTACTTTCGTCGATTTCACCCTCGGGCATTACCCCCTGTCCGGTGTATACTTGGGAAAGCCATGAAATTTGGTGCTAATTCCGAGTCACGCCAACTAGCGAGCGATAATCAACCGCGATGACGCCAGAGAAACGAAAAAGACGACTCCGCAAGGTTATGCGCTGGCTCGCACTCCTAGGGTTGGCGACCGTGACCGGCGTAGTGATGATTGCGACGGCAGCCTATCTCTATCTTGCGCCTCTGTTACCTGCAGCCGAAACCTATCGTAGTGTTCAGCTCGAGACCCCGCTGCGCATTTATACCGCCGACGGACTTCTCATCGATGAGATTGGCAACCGCCGCGATCCCGTCGAATTCGAAGACATCCCTCAGGTGATGATTGACGCATTGATCGCAACCGAAGATGCACGCTTCTATTCGCATCCCGGTGTCGATTTCCAAAGCCTCATTCGCGGGTTCTACGGATTTATACGAGGCGTGAATATGGGTGGCGGCAGCACTATTACCATGCAGCTCGCCAACAACCTCTCCTTCGACAGTGACAATGTCTATCTGCGTAAATTCAAAGAAATCCCCTTCGCGCTGCAGATTCAGCGGGAACTGAGTAAAGAAGAAATTCTTACCCTCTATTTGAACACCATCTATTTCGGGGCTGGTGCAGACGGGATCGGCGCCGCCGCCTTCGTTTACTACGGCAAGCGTCCATCAGAATTGACCCTCGCCGAGGCCGCGATGATGGTGTCGTTGCTGCCCTGTCCGTCGACATGTAATCCACTGAGCAATCCAACTCGCTCCGTCGAGCGCAGAAGAACGCGCCTACGCAACATGGTGCGAGAAGGCATGATTACCGAACAGGAATTTGCACTCGCCGATGCGGAACCTGTGAGCGCTACTCGCCACAATCGTAATATCGAAGTGAACGCACCCTACGTCGCCGAGATGGTTCGCCAGCAACTCTATGAGGTGTATGGCGAGGCAACTTACACGCAGGGCTTCGAAGTGATTACCACGATAGATTCGCAGCGCCAGCGCGAAGCCAACGCCGCGCTTGTTAACGGTTTAGAGAATTATTACGACAAGCGCCATGGCTATCGCGGGACCACGACAAATCTTGCTCCGCTGCCTGACGAAGACCAATCCCAGCTGCGCGCGCGCTGGCTCGAGGCGCTCGAGCCTGTGCCTGACTACGGCAATCAACAGCCTGCGATCGTTACCGCGGTTGGCGCCCGCAGCTTCGACGCGTTATTGGGCGACGGGTCTGAAATCGTAGTGCCGTGGGAGGGAATCTCCTGGGCCTACGCGTTTCGGAGCCGAAATGAAGCCTGGCCTCCGCCTCAATCCGCGAGCGATGTCGTCAGCCTCGGTGACCTCATCCGCGTCCGCCAATCCAGCGACGGGTGGGAGCTTGGCCAAGTACCCGAGATTCAGGGCGCTCTAGTCTCGATGCGCCCTTCAAATGGCGAGCTCGTCGCCCTCGTCGGAGGCTATGATTTCCGCCGAAGTCAGGTAAACCGCGTGCTCACTCCGCGCCCGCCTGGCTCCAATTTCAAGCCTTTTGTCTACGGCGCGGCCTTAGAAAACGGGTACACCGCAGCAACGCTTATCAACGATGCACCGCTCACCCGCGGAGATTATCGACCCAATAATTTCGAGAATAATTTTCTCGGGCCAGTGACTCTTCGGTATGCACTCAAAGAATCACGCAACGTGCCTGCCGTCAGACTCTTTGATCAGCTAGGCTCCGATAAAGTATTCGCTTTTGCCAAAAAATTTGGTCTGCCAGTCGAAAATTTTCCGCGCAATGATCTCACTGTGGGCCTCGGCAGCAGCGACGTGCAGCCCATTGAGATCGTGACCGCCTATGCCGCACTCGCTAATGGTGGCTATAAAGTCGAGCCTTGGTTTATACGTGAAATTTCCAACTTAGATGGCGAGCAGTTTCGCGCGCAGCCGGTCGCAGTTTGCGAGAACTGCGACCAATCGAGCAATGCGCTGATCGAGGCGGCGACTACCACCGAAGGCGAGGAACAAGCGCTACTCGCTCAGCCGGCGCCGCGCATAGTCGACCCACGCGTGGCCTTTATACTGAATACGATGCTGCGGTCAGTGGTTGTCGAGGGCAGCGGCGCGCGCGTGCAACGAGAGATCGGTCGTTCGGACCTTATGGGCAAAACCGGCACGACTAACGGGCCACGGGAGCTTTGGTTCTCGGGATTCAACAAGGAGCTGGCGACGACGGTGTTTGTTGGATTTGATACACCCGAGCCGTTAGGCGAACGCGAACAGGGCGCCACAATCGCTGTTCCGATATGGATAGACTATATGAAGGCCGCGCTTCAAGGCACGCCTGAAAGCAGTATGGAAAGGCCCGATGGCGTTGAAGACCGTCTAATTAACAAGGAGACTGGAGAGCCTGCGCTGCCGGGCTCCCCCAATGCTGTATTCGAGTTTTTCCGCAGTGAAAACGCGCCAAGCGCTCAGCCACGCACGACAACAGATTCGACTACCAAGGAAGAAGCTGTCGCCACGGAAACTATTTTTTAGCCATAAAAAAACGCCCTCGCGGCTTTCTCGCTAGGGCGTCTTTCTGGCCTTAAATGTAGGCTACGAGTCTTAGACTCTGCGCGAACCAAAGCGCTTCTTGAAGCGATCCACGCGACCACCAGTGTCGAGGATCTTTTGCTTGCCAGTGTAAAACGGGTGACACTGTGAACAGACATCGATGAGAATGTCTTGCGCCAGTGTTGAGCGGGTTTGGATGACGTTACCGCAGCTGCAGGTAGCCTTCATCGCGTCGTATGTTGGGTGAATCTCTGGCTTCATGGGTCGTTCCTCTAATGGATGTCGCGACAGCGGGGCGAGGTCTTCGGCGGCGCTGCACCACATCTTATTTGATGCCGTGGTTAGGATCAGCCTTACTGATCGGGTCGCGCATTCTAGCAGACAAGGCCAAAGACGCAAGAGTTTATAGCCTATCAGGTCCTCAATCGGTTGTGCTGGGCTTTTTAAGGGCTTTTCAAAAGGCTTTCTGAAGGACTCTCCCCAGAGCTCGCTTAAGGCTAAAAAGCTACTCGCGCGCCTCCCTTAGCTGCTTATGATTCTGCACGGCCTCGCGCATGATGCGGCTAAAGAGTTCATCGACTAGGCTTGCATTAAGCCCGAGGTCAGCAGCCAAGGCGCGAAGGCGCGCTAACTTCTCGGCTTCGCGAGCACCATCGAAGGGTTCAAGGTCCATAGACGCCTTAAGTTCACCTACGCGCTTAGTCAGAGCAAACCGCTTAGCCAATGCCTGCAGTAGCTCCGCATCGATCGCGTCGATATCATCGCGGAGTATTAGGAGTTCGGCAGGAACCGATGCTGAGCCCATAGCAATTTCCTTAGTCTGGGGTAGAAGGTCGAGGCTGACCCGGTTTCGCGTGCAAGGCTACCAGAGAAAGGGGCATTTCCCAGTAGAGTGCACAAAAATAAGGTCGCAATTAAAGCGGGCGACCCGCAAGAGTATATACGATCGCTCGGCGCTGAGAAGAGCCACTAGCAAGCCTGCTACAATGCTTCTAAACTCCTGCGGCTTCGGCACCTGCCTTAGCAGCAAAAACAAAAGGCCTTGCCGAGCTTGGAGAGATTTGCCGCTTCTCGCAAGAAGAGCACTCACCCAGCCGCCCATTGAGCAACGTAATGACGCAAGACGATAGCAACGCGATGACACCAGACGGCCTCGACCTACACACTAAAGGCTCGGCTACTGTGTTCTATCGCGTCGCTGTGCCCTCGCCACTGCGTCGTGTGTTTGACTATTTACCGCCTAAATCGACCCCGGAACAAACGCCGAGCTCAAACACAACTGTGACCATCACACTGGCTCAACCCGGGACGAGGGTTCGCATTCCTTTTGGCTCGCGCAAAGTGACCGGCCTCCTACTCGAGGTAGTCTCAGAGACAGACGTGCCCCACGCAAAACTTCGCCATGCGGACTCGGTGCTCGACGCAGAGCCCTTGTTTAGCCCAGAGCTACTCGCCCTCCTGCGCTGGTCTGCTGACTACTATCATTGCCCTATTGGCGAGGTGTTCGCCGCCGCGCTTCCCGCAAGGCTGCGCGCGGGAGAAGGTATTGAGGCTACACAGGAGCGCTGGCAAACGCCCGTGGCGAAGGCAGGGAAAGAGGACAGAGACGCAGTGGAATCTCTGCTGTCCCGGTCGCCTCGCCAGCTCTCCCTCTATCGCCTGCTCCTAGAGAAGGGGCCCCTCCTGACCGAGGACATTTTACTCGCAGGGTTTGGCCGGCCCATGCTGCGTAAACTGCAAGAGCGCGGTCTTGCAGAGTGTCGCGCTGAAGCGCCCGCGGCACGAAAAAAATTCGATTCTTCAAAGCCAGTAGTCAATCCTCTCGCAGCAGCGCTAACTCTAAATGCAGACCAAGCCGAGGCCGTCGCACAAATTACCGCGCACCCGCAAGAATTTGGCTGCTTTCTGCTCGACGGGGTTACCGGCTCCGGCAAAACCGAAGTCTACATGCGCGCCATGGCGCAGCAGCTCGCTCTCGGGCGCCAGTGTCTAATCCTTATTCCTGAAATCGGACTCACCCCGCAAACCATCGCTCGTTTCACCCAGCGTTTTAGCTGTCCCGTGGTTGCTCTGCATTCGGGGCTGAATGAAAGCGAGCGCCTGAGCGCCTGGGCGCGTGCTCGGGATGGCAGCGCAGGCGTGATTATTGGGACACGCTCGGCTCTGTTCACCCCGCTCGCGGTGCCGGGCCTCATCATCTTAGATGAAGAACATGACCCATCTTTCAAGCAGCAAGACGGCTTTCGCTACTCTGCTCGCGACCTAGCAGTCATGCGTGCACATGCCGAAGGCATGCCGATAGTGCTAGGGTCAGCAACGCCAAGTCTTGAGACATTGCAAAACGCAAAAGCGGGAAAATTCGTCCATCTGCACCTGCCTCATTCGACGGCGGCATTACCGCGCGCGGCGATAGAGCTCATCGACGTGGCCGAAAGGCCCTTACAAGAAGGGTTTTCAGAAGCGGCACTTGCACGACTTCGGCAACATCTGGACAACGGCAATCAATGCCTCGTCTTTATCAATCGCCGCGGCTATGCGCCCGTGCTCAACTGCACCACCTGCGGCTGGAGCTCCGAGTGCGACGACTGCATTGCGCAAATGACGGTCCACCGCACTCCTCCGCGTTTGCGCTGCCATCACTGCGGCGTAAGCATTGCGCTGCCGCGCACCTGCCCCCACTGTAAATCGGCGACGCTCGATACAGTGGGATTGGGAACCCAGAAGGCAGAGAGCTTCCTTCAGCGCCAGTTCCCCAAAACGCCCGTCATTCGCGTCGATCGAGACTCCACTCGCGGCAAAGAAGGGTTGAGTAAGGCACTCGCGCGGGTCGAAAGCGGTGAGCCCTGCATTCTGCTCGGCACGCAAATGCTCGCCAAGGGGCATCATTTCCCAAACATTACCCTCGTTGTCATCCTCGAGGCCGATGGGGGGCTATTCAGCGCCGACTTCCGTGGTCAGGAGCAAATGGCGCAGCTGGTGACTCAGGTCGCGGGTCGAGCCGGCCGCGCCGAGCGCGCGGGAGAAGTGTTGCTGCAAACCAAACACGCGGCCCATGAAACGCTTCAGGCGTTGAGCAATGAGAGCTATGCGCAGTTCTCTCAGCGCCAGCTCGATCAGCGTCTGCTCGCCTCGCTTCCGCCCTTTGCGCATCTCGCTCTTCTGCGCTTCGACGCCACTGATCCAGCTGCGGCACTCGGTTTCGCAGAAACCGCCGCACAGCTAAGCGTGCAGCTATCAGAAGATCCGCGCCTTGCCGTAGACCTTCTTGGGCCAATGCCTGCGCCGATGGAAAAACGCGCAGGACGTTTTCGCGTACAATTGCAGCTCAAGAGCGAGCGCCGCGGTCAGCTGCAGGATCACCTCAAACACTTGATCGCTAACCTCGACCAGGTCAAAACACCGCCGCGCTTAAGATGGAGTGTCGATGTTGACCCGCAAGACATGATCTAGGGCACGAGCGCTTCAGCACGGCAACACTGGGAGCTCGCCCTCTAGGTGCGCGCTAAAAGACCGATAACGAGACAGTAACCGCAAGAGCCCGAAAAACATGACGCAAGACTTCGCCAAAATCAGACCCGAGCCTTTGCTCGAGCGAAAGGCCGTGCAAGCACCGCCCAGTTGGTCGCTGCTCGTCTCTGGCGTCGCCATTGGTATCGTCGTCGGTATTCTGGGCTGTGTTTTGTTCTACCTTTCGGGCGCCGTGCCGCCCATTGCAACGGCAAACTCACTCGCGGCAAACTCCTCGACCCAAACCGAACAGAGCGCCGCGATTAGCCGCGCAGCGATTGCTCCTGAGGTAGCAGACATAGCCGAGATGGAGCCTATTGAGGCTAAACCTGAACTCACGATGGACTTCTACACTGCCCTGCCCGACTATCAGGTCGTGGTCCCCGACACGCAGGTCGAACTCACAGAGCAGCAGCGCACGCGCGCCGCTGCCCCAGAACAGCAGTTTGCGACGGGCTATCTACTCCAGTCTGGCGCATTTCAGCAACGCGCCCTCGCCACCGCGGAGGTAGCGCATCAGCAATCCCTCGGTATCGATGTCTTTATCACAGAAGAGACCCTCCCTGGCCGTACTCTGTTCCTAGTGCAATCGGGCCCCTATATGACAAGCACGAGCCTCGCCGCTGCCGAAGCGACATTGCGCAACAACAATATTTCGAGTCTTCGATTGAGCGTAGAGCAGTCCGCGACAAGACGTTAATCTGGGTCGAGCTGACTGACCTTGGCCGCGCAAGTTTTTGCATAAGATTCCCACCCTAGGATTGATTTTCGCCCGTACAGCCCCATCTCTGACATTTCAATCTACGCTAAGCCTATCACCGCGCTTCTTACCGGAGCGAAGGTGTCGCAGCGAAGTCTTGGGCCCTTGGTCTTAGCAGCAAGAATTGAGATCGGCATCACAGGTATTAGACTCAAACCTAGTCTGATGCGTTAACTGGCGACTCGTCGCTGCAGTTTGGAGAGTTAACTTGGAACAGTATGATGGCACCACGATAGTCTCGGTCCGCCGAGGTAATAAAGTTGTAGTCGGCGGGGATGGACAAGTCTCGCAGGGCAATACGGTAATGAAGGGCAACGCGCGCAAAGTGCGAAGACTCTACAAAGACCAAGTGATCGCGGGCTTTGCCGGCGGCACGGCAGATGCCTTTACTCTGTTCGAACGCTTCGAAGAACAGCTAGAAAAGCATCACGGCAAGCTTGTCCGTGCCTCAGTCGAGCTCGCTAAGCTGTGGCGAACTGAACGCTCGCTACGCCGCCTCGAAGCGCTGCTTATTGTTGCCGACAAAGACGCCTCGTTAATCATTACCGGCAACGGCGACGTTATCGAGCCAGAGGAAGGCATTATGGCCATAGGCTCCGGCGGCACTTTCGCCATGGCCGCAGCGCGCGCCTTGCTCCACAACACTGATCTCGATGCCGAAGACATCGTCCGCAAAAGTCTCACCATAGCCGCTGATATCTGCGTGTATACCAACCACAACCATACAATCGAAGAACTAGAGTTTTAATCATGACTACCGACTTAGCGACATCGACAACCTCTGACACGTCAGAGGATTCACACGGCCTTGGCGCATCAGTAATGACCCCACGGGAAATCACTTCCGAACTCGACAAACACATCGTTGGCCAGGCAAGCGCAAAGCGCGCGGTTGCCATCGCGCTGCGAAACCGCTGGCGTCGTATGAACTTGAGCGAAGAGCTTCGTCATGAAGTAACGCCAAAAAACATTTTAATGATTGGGCCGACTGGCGTCGGCAAAACTGAGATCGCACGCCGCTTGGCAAAACTCGCCCAAGCCCCTTTTATAAAAGTCGAAGCGACTAAATTTACCGAAGTCGGTTATGTCGGACGCGACGTAGAATCGATCATCCGCGACCTCGTTGATAGCGCAGTTAAAATGCAGCGCGAAGGCGAAATGCGAAAAGTGCAGAGTCTCGCAGCCGATCGCGCGGAGGATCGCATTCTCGACATCCTCGTGCCCCGAGCAAGCGGCAGTAATGAAGCGGCAAGTGATTCAAGTGCCCGCCAAGTCTTCCGCAAAAAACTCCGACAAGGAGAGCTCGACGAGAAAGAAATTGAAATAGCAATCGCCGACACACCCGTCGGCGTCGATATTATGGCTCCTCCAGGCCTAGAGGACATGACGAGCCAGCTAAAAGACATGTTCTCGTCTATGCAAAATTCGAGGAAGCGCTCGCGTAAATTGCCTATTAAGGTCGCGCTCAAAGCACTGAAAGAAGAAGAGGCGGCGAAATTAATTAATGACGAAGAAATAAAAGCCAGCGCCGTCGAACTCGCTGAGCAAACGGGTATCGTCTTCATCGACGAAATAGACAAGGTCGCGAACCGCAATGACCAGGGCGGCGCAGGCGTATCTCGCGAGGGTGTCCAGCGCGATCTCCTTCCGCTCATCGAAGGCTCTACTGTTAGCACCAAATACGGCAGCGTAAAGACAGACCATATCCTATTTATCGCCTCTGGTGCGTTCCACCTCAGCAAGCCCTCCGATCTTATTCCTGAATTACAAGGTCGCCTGCCGATACGCGTCGAGCTAGAGGCGCTCTCTGCCAATGATTTCGAACGCATCCTCGCCGAGCCCAATGCCTCGCTTACCGAGCAGTATCAGGCACTACTCGCGACGGAGGGGCTCGACCTAGAATTCACAGAAGACGGCATCCGCACTATCGCCGAAACCGCGTGGCAGGTAAACGAGCGCACAGAAAATATTGGCGCGCGTCGCCTGCACACCGTGATGGAGCGATTGTTAGAGGAAACCTCTTTCGCCGCGTCGGACCTAGCCGTCGGCAAGGGACGTGTCGTGG
>JALRKV010000054.1 GCA_023254735.1 Pseudomonadales bacterium
TGGGTAACGCCGATGAGGGCGATCGCCAGAATCGCAATACTAATCACGAGTTCGACAAGGGTGATCCCTCGCTGACGCACACGACGAAGGTTCTGATACTCAGTCACGTTATCCATCGCAGTCGCCCACATAGGCATAACCGGAAGACGCAACGCAGATAGACATGGCCGGGTCGCCATTGATACAAATGCGCGCAGCGCTAGTAACGGCGCCGGTGCTGCCCATTACGCCGCTGACGCCGAGCTCGCCAAGGGCGTCGTAGGTGAACACAAGGGGATTGGCATTCGTGACAAGCGTGGCGCCGTCTGTCGCGGCGCAGCTCATCGACTGATTAATATCGGCCCGTATCACGACATCAGCTGCGTTTACGGTGACGGCGCTAAAGACGCCTCCGTCATGCGAGGCAGAAATTGCGAGAAGATCGCCGCCGACATTCGGGGTAATCGAAAAACTCACAGGTGCTCGGCCGATACGCACATTTTGCGCGATACGCGCGACCGAGATAATCTGATCGCGCGCAATGAGCTGATTGAATGTATTAGCGCCCATCGTCCGCGAGAGCGCTACGATGCCGACGATACCAAAAAGAGAAATAACAATGACTAGTTCGAGTAGGGTGACGCCTAACTGAGTCTTAGGGGAAGCCGTTCTTTTTACCGCGCTTTCTATCGACTTCCCTATCGACTTCCCTATCGGCTTTCCTACCGACTTTCGTACCGCATTTGTCACTCCACTCGGACCCGACAAGCGGCCTTGGCTACTGCGCGGTAGAATGAACGGCTGAACCCCCATCTTTCGCTTTCCTGCAATGAGGCTTGTGCGGATCAAACGCCACGAGTCTAGCTAATCGAGCTGGACTCAAGACTATTCGCGATCACTCGCCTACTAGATCTAGAGCACACCGCTATTGGTAAGAACAACCGAGCCATTGGTAGAGTCGTAAATGATTATTGGTGACGTATCGCTGCCTCCAACGGCGAGCGCCGCGGATGCATACTGACCGGTGTAGGCGTAATAGCATTTTTCGGCGTCAGCAGCGAGCGATGTTCTAATCGCCAAAAAGTCTGCGGTGCCGCCCACGATGTCATTAGCGTCCACTGCGGTTGGTATGGTGTTCGTATCGGCAACAATGCTAGGCCGTCCGTTCTGCAGCAGTGCGTTAAATATTTCAACGCAGTCACCAACCTCATCTATCACTTCATCTGCATCGCTAGTAGTCCCCATAGGATAACCGTCTTCATTCGTTCGAAGGGTACCGTCTCCAAAGGAGCCAATTGCGATATTCCCGGCTGGTTCGCCTTGCGCGTAGTAGCCCGCCCTAAAAAGGGTCACGCCTGTATTGATACCGCCGTAAACCGCATCGACAACCGAGTCGTGCGCTTCGTCTGTTACATCCAGGAACCGCGGCAACGCCGTGGCCGTGAGAATGCCGAGTAGGAGGATCACGACTATCAATTCGATAATCGTAAAACCATCTTGTGTTGCTTTGGTCTTGAAGTTTTTTGCCCTACTCACCATTGTACTAGTCCTTAGTTGCATTTGGTCTGTGATAGACCCGTTCCTCAGTTGTTATACACTGTTTTTTCTTCTTACTTTTTCTTCTTACTTTTTCTTTTTACTTTTTCTTTCTACTTTTTCTTTTTACCTTTTGCTTTACTTGTAGAGAGTATGAAAAAGTTCTACTGCATCAGTCTAATCATTCTCTAGTAAAATTTTCTAACTGTACAGTTAGTTTTTGAGTAGCCTTCGCTTTTTCCCCGCTTTGTTCCCTATCTGATCCCTTTAGAGCACAAGTAGCAACCACGCATCAACTGTCTAGCAATTAGCCTATCAACGAGGTGCTATAGCAACAAACTCGATTTCTTCCTCATTAACACCACTGCCCCAGCGATAAGGCACGACTTCGGCCAACACCAGCCCAGCAAACTGCAGCTCCGTTGCATCGGCCGCTACTGTGCGACCAGAATCTTCGACCATCTCAACGGGTAGCCCGGTACTTTTCTCGACGAGCGCATACTCAGCCTTGATGCGAAGCCTTATCTCTCGCGCCGGAACGGCACGCTCGCCTATAAGCTGAGTGACTCCCTCTCCGCTGCCGATCAGATAGACCAGTTCCGCATTGCTCTTATCGAAGAACCAAGATCTTCTAGGTAAATCACTGAGTGTGTACTCCTCGAATTCGCCAAGATAGTTGCGCGGCGGCCTCAGCATAAGCGCCATCGGGTTCCCACCCTCGAGGGTTGTAACGAGCCCGTCGTTCCCTCCGTTGAGCTGCGCGGTAAAGGTTTGTAGCGTCATACTGTTCTGTAGCTGCGCACGAACGGCTATAAAATTGGCTTTTTCGGCTTCCCCTGGATAACCTGAAAAACGCTGAGCCGCGTACGAGTATATGATCGCAACCGACAGGACGAATACGACAAGCTCGAAAAGAGAAAATCCCCTTTGGCGACGATGCAATGGTCGAGAGAAGATATTCATCCCTGTACCGCCGTATTGAGATCCCAGATAGGAAGGAAGACACCGAGCGCCATGACTAAAACGAGACCACCGATTATAGAAATAAGGATGGGCTCGATCGCGTCGCTCAGGCGCTCAACATCGTATTCGATCTCGGCGTCATAAAAATCAGCTACCTCGGCGAGGAGTTCATCGATCGTTCCCGTTTCTTCACCTACCGAAATCATTTGTAGAACGAGCGGCGTAAACATACCGCTTACTGCGGCAGTTCGATGCATCGATTCGCCGCGCTCAACGCCTTCGCGCATTTTTTGTACATGGCTGGCTACAAACGCGTTGCCCACCGCTCCCGACACGATATTAAGTCCCTGCACAATTGGCACACCTGCGCCCATTACCATGGAAAATGTTCGCGCAAAACGGCCTAGTGCAACACGCAAAAATATTTCGCCTGCTAGTGGCATTTTTAATTTACGCTTGTCCCAGACGAGTCGTCCCTCGACTGTATTGACATAATAGTTAAACCCCCAGATCGCACCGAAGACCAGCAGCAGAATCGCTGGCCAGTAGGCAACGGCAAAATCAGACACACCGATCAACGCCTGCGTCTGCCACGGTAGCTCGGCGCCCAAGCGATCGAATGTCGACGAAAAAACTGGAATGACAAATACTGTGATCAACGCGATTGCTGCCGCAATCGATATAAGAACGAAGAGCGGATACCGCGTCGCTTTCTTTACTTGCTTTCGCGTTCTCTGTTCAAGAGAGAGATATTTTGCTATCTCACGAAACGCTTGATCTAACCGTCCTGTGTTCTCACCTACGTGAATGAGACTAACGAACAGCTGAGAGAAAATATCGGGATGTCTACCTAGACTTGTCGCGAGATCTAAGCCGTTTTCGAGCGACACGATGAGGTCTGCTAATACGCGCTTAAACGCCGTATTAGAGACAGACGCCTCGAGTCCTTTGAGCGCTTTATCGAGGGGCAGTCCGGCTTTGATCAAACTATACATCTGCCGGCTGAAAATGATTTGCTCATCGATAGTGACCGGCGCCACGCCGATCAAACTCCTGAACTGCTCCCACAAACTGTCGCCGCTTTGCGCCTTGCTGTCGAAGGCCCTGCGTTGACCGCGCTCGGTCCCGCGGGCGCCCTGCCCCGTTACAGCCTGCTCGATGTCTATCGGCGTAACCCTGTCGCTATAGAGTGCAGCGACCACCTCATCCGCCGAGTTAGCCTCCATGGTACCGGCAACTAATGCGCCGTTGCTGTCTCTTCCGCTGTATCTCATTGCAGACTTTCCTAAGACTGCGGGCAACTGGTTAAGTGATACTACAAGCACCCGTGAGCAGCTACAAAGCAGTAACGCATCTCTCAAAGATGAAAACCTTCGTTTACTTGCACGACTGCAAAAGTTTGAATCACTCCAAGCTGAAAATACGCGTCTACGTAATCTTTTAGACGCTTCACTCAAAGTAGATGATCGAATCCTCATTGCGGAGATCATCTCGGTCGATCTCGATCCTTATCGCCACCAAGTCATGATTAACAAAGGCTCTGCATCCGGCGTCTTTGTTGGCCAAGCCGTGCTTGATGCGGATGCTGTGATGGGACAAGTCATTCAAGTCACACCATTAAGCTCGACCGTACTGCTGATTAGTGATGCGACTCA
>JALRKV010000095.1 GCA_023254735.1 Pseudomonadales bacterium
CCCTCAACGGATACGGCGACCCTGTTCTTTAACGATGCGACCGGCACGGATGAGATCGATCTCAATAATATCGTTTCGGCGCATATTCTGCCCAATGGGCATATCGTTATGGCGTCGAGTGGAACGAGTAGCGCCACAGGGGTTGGTACTTTTACCTCAAATAAATTGGTGAAGTATGATCCAATTGCCCAAACTACCGAGCTGTTTTTTGATGGCTCGACAAGGTTTAATTCGGGCAACGGATTCGCCTCAGTGTATGTGCTCAGCGGCGGTGATTTTCTGTTCACCACCGCGAGTGCGAACTCGGTAGCGGGGTTTGTTTGGGATGCGTTCGATATTGTCAGATACGATGCCTCTGAGGACACTGCGTCGGTCTATGTCGCGGCCGACATTCCCGATCTGTTCGGGAGCGACGAGACACCAAATATAGAAGGTCTCTACTTTAGAGTGTCCGATGCAGATCCCGATGCGATAAGCGACGTGCTTAATTTCACCACTTATGAGTATTTTTCGCGTGTCGGCGTAGAAGGTGAACCGCCGCTTGGGACAGTTGTTACCCACGACGACATCGGACAGGTCGACTTAAGAACAGGGTCGGATACTAACTACAGCACGAGGAACGTATTTAGGGGAGATGCGAATCCAGGTATTTTTGAGAATGCGACCGGCTCGATAGATAAAGACGGCGTGCGCTGGATTGATGCCTTGCATATCGTCGAAGACGGATACATCGGCCATTTCTCAATTGCGCAATCCGCTGCGGGATCAACCTGCGAAGTCGGCAAAATCATAATCAGCAAGCACGAGGGGCGAACTCACACCATCGATGAGGACTACTATGGTTCTGTCATTATCACTACCAGCACAGGCACCGGCGATTGGGGGTTGGTCAATGGCGAAGGAACATTAGACAACGGAACGGCGGGTGACGGCCGCGCGGTCTATACATTTGTTGCAGCCGATGCGGGTGATGTTGAGCTCAGCCTGCAGGTCACAACAGCAGCGTCTTCGGTCGATATTCATGTGACCAATGGCATCGCCGAAGAGAGCGCGACCGAAGATCCTGTTTTCAGTTTTAATGCGACGACGTCTACGTTTGTCTACTTAGATAATTTTACGGCGGCGTCGTTTTCCCATAATGCGGGCACAGCAGTGTACTCGGGCGCGTGGGTCGAAACTGACGATTCGAACGGTGTAAGCGGTAGCAATTCCGGCGCCGGTGTGTCGACAGGAAACGTGACCGTGAGCTCGGGCGTTCTCTCGCTTAAGAGCAGCAGTCTGGCAGAGAGTGGGCGCGATCCGAGTGTTGCACGCAGCGTAAACTTCAGCGCTTTCACCGTAACCGAGGCGATCAACCTGAATTACGACTATGGTTATGTGTCCGCAAATTCTGCAGATTCTGTCGTGGTAGAGGCGAGTGACGACAATGGCGCTAACTGGCAGTTGCTGCGCACCATTACAGGCCGCAGCGGCAACGCTTCGGGCCTCGCCGCCCCGACTATTCGCCTAGATATCTTCGGTGGAAGCCTCAACGACTTCAGCGGATCGCTCACGATTCGGTTCCGCGTCACTAATGGCTACACGTCCGGTGGAAGTTTCAACATCGATAATGTCGAAATCTCTGCTGGCACAACTGACTGCAATGTGGTGTCGATGGATCACTATGCAATCGCACACGATGGCACGGGTATTTCGTGTCTCGGCTCCGACGTAACAATCATGGGGCATGACGCGAGCCATAATTTGATTGCTGTGCCGCTCGGTGAGTCGATGACGCTTTCGGATAACCGGCTAAAAGGCACATGGGCGAGCATCATCTCAGGTGCAGGAGTACTCACCGATTTAGGCGCTCCGGGGTCGGCAACGAATACTGACGGACAAGGGAGTTATCTATGGAGTGGCTCAGAGCATACCGTCGTCCTTCGATTTAATTACACCGATCCCGCAACCGATCCGGAAAGCGTTAATTTCGACCTCAGCGGAAGCTATTTTGAAGACAAGGTTACCGCGTCTCACGATGATGATCTCTCGATCTCGAGAGCGGGACTTCGCTTCTATAATGTCACAGGGGCAACCGCAGGTATTCCGACGCAGCTCTCTGGCAAGGCCTCTAACACCGGATTTGGTGCAGCACAAATTCAGCTGCAAGCGATTCGATCCTCTGATGAGGACCCGAGCGCCTGTGTCGCGCTTTTCCCAGACGCAGAAGTGGTAGACATCGATTTCGCCGTCGAATGCGCGAATCCCTCTAGCTGCTCATCGACGGCCCCTGCGCAGACGTTCGCCGTAAACGGAACGTCTCTTGGCTCGGCGCTCCAAAATACCAACGGCCTCGCCGGCGCTGCAAACTATCAGACGATTGCTTCAACCTTTGCGGATGCGTCGGTCGGCACAGCGGTCCCGATTGTTGTTGAATACTCCGATGCGGGACAGGTACAGCTTCATGTGCGTTACAACATCCCCTTCGATGAGGATGCAGAGGGTGTTGAATCAGACGATTATCTTGAAGGAAGTACAACGTTTGTTGTGCGACCCTTCGGACTCGATATCGATTTCGAAGACGATCGCTCGTTAGACACAGATGACTCGCGGGCGGAAGATGCGTCGGGGGTCGTCT
>JALRKV010000138.1 GCA_023254735.1 Pseudomonadales bacterium
AAACAACAAAGAATCCACTCCGGATTCGGCGCCAACAGCGAGCCGGTCGAGGTTCTGGAGGGTATTGACCTGAATGGCAAAGTGGCGGTTGTTACCGGCGGCTATAGCGGAATTGGTCTCGAAACAACAAGAGCGCTGGCGAACGCCGGCGCCAAGGTACACGTCCCTCTGCGCTCGGCGGAAAAAGCGGCGCAAGCTCTGGCCGGCATGGCCGGCAACATCGTTGTCGGTGAGATGAACCTCACGGATCTGGTTAGTGTACAGGCCTATGCCGAGCGAATTCGACACAGCGAAGACAGGCTCGATCTGCTGATTAACAATGCCGGCATCATGGCGTGCCCCGAGGCGCGTATCGAAGGGGGGTGGGAGTCGCAGTTCGGAGTGAATCATTTGGGCCACTTCGTCCTCACCAAAGGCTTGCTACCCGCCTTGCTCGCAGCCGATTCTCCTCGGGTGGTGTGCCTCTCATCGATTGGTCATCGCCGCGGCGGCGTCAATTTCGAAGACATTAATTTTGAAAAGACGCCTTACGAAAAATGGACGGCTTACGCGCAGGCGAAGACCGCCAACGCCTTGTTCGCCCTTGGCCTCGATATGAAATATGCCGATCAAGGTCTGCGTGCTTTTTCTGTACACCCCGGTGGAATCATGACGCCTTTGCAGCGCCATTTACAGAACGAGGAGATGATCGCACTGGGGTGGCTTGACAAGAACGGCAATCTCTCTGAGCTTGCGGCCGCGCTATTCAAATCGACGACCCAGGGATGCACGACCACGCTTTGGGCAGCCACGAGCGACATGCTTGACGGTAAAGGCGGCCTATACTGCGAAGACTGCGACGTTGCCGAATTGGCAGACGAAGACACGCCACGCTACTTCGGCGTGGCGCAGTGGGCGGTCGATCCTGATCTGGCAGTCAAGCTGTGGGAGCTCAGCGAATCTGCGACTGCCTAGTAGATTGAATTTTTATCACCTAATCGCCAGCTGAGTGAGAGCTATTCGTTAAAGTAAGGGTCATAGTTAGTAAGCACACATGTTTCTCTTGGTCACACCATCACCGAATGAGGTAACTAGATGACTACCGCTAGCACGAATGCTCGACTCCCACGCGTGGCGATCAACGGGTTTGGTCGAATCGGCCGCACGATTATGCGTATCGCCAAATTGCGCGGCCACTATGATGTCGTCGCCGTGAACGATTTAGCCAGCCCCGACCAATTAGCCTACGCGTTTAAATACGACAGTACGCATGGGATCTTCCCCGGCGAGGTGAGCGTGAACGGCGAGGCGATGGAGATAAACGGCGATCCGTTTAGGGTGCTAAGCGAGCGCGACCCCGCAAAACTCCCCTGGCGTGAGCTCGGCGTCGACTATGTTATCGAGAGCTCGGGCGTCTTTCGCCACATTGCCGACCTCGAAAAGCACCTCACAGCCGGAGCAGGGAGAGTGCTCTTAACAGTGCCCTCTAAAGACCCGCTTCCGGCGACACTGGTTACGGGGGTCAATGACCATGTCGTGACGAAAGACACGCGCATAATAAGCAACGCAAGCTGCACCACGAATTGTGCCGCGCCCCTGGCTAAAGTGTTGCACGAGTGTTTTGGTCTGCGCCGAGGTCTGCTCACCACAGTGCATGCCTATACTTCGGGACAGCGACTTATCGATTCGCCCAACAGCGGCGATCCAAGGCGCTCGCGCAATGCCGCTACGAACATCGTGCCGACATCGACAGGCGCTGCCAAGGCGATCGGACTCGTCATACCGGCGCTCGCAGGCAAGCTCGATGGTCTCGCGATGCGAGTCCCCGTCGCCGATGGCAGTGTTGTCGACCTGGTTGCCGAGCTTGATAGGGATGTCACCGTCGAAGAAATCAATGCGGCCATGCGTACTGCGGCGGAAGGGACTATGCGCGGAATTCTAAGTTACTCTACGGCGCCGATAGTCAGCAGTGACATCATCGGTAATTCGCATTCCAGCATATTCGACAGCGAGCTGACTCAGGTTTTAGGCGGCAATCTAGTCAAAGTGGTGAGCTGGTATGACAATGAGTGGGGCTATAGCTCGCGGGTTGAAGAGCTAATCGGTCGCTTAGCGAAGATGGACGGTATCGGCTAGATCCCTCTTTCTGTCACCGCGCGCTGCAACGAGTATAATCCCGATCAATTTCAGCGCGTGGCGTGGGGGAGAGTGTGAATTTCGAGGCTAAGAAGGTTCTGGTTACAGGGGGCTCGCGAGGGATTGGTCTCGCCATCTCAAAGGCGTTTGCCTCGGCGGGCGCACGCGTTGCAATCATCTATCGAGCTAACGACGCAGCCGCGGCCGCAGCGCTAGCGCAGCTTCCCGGTGCGGGCCACAGCATTCACCGAGCAGATATCGCAGATCCTGAGCAGGTGCGCTTCGCTGTCGATGCCGCGGCGGACAAACTCGGCGGCCTCGATATTGTTGTGAATAATGCCGGTATCGGTGACTATCATCCGATCGACTCGACGACTTATCAGGACTGGCAGAAAGCCTGGCAGCAGACCTTGGCGGCTAACCTTATCGGGCCTGCAAACGTTTGCTACTGCGCCGTTCAGCACATGCTTAAAAGCGGCGGCGGGCGTATAGTGAATATCACATCCCGAGGGGCCTATCGCGGTGAACCTATCAAACCTGCCTACGGTGCAAGCAAAGCGGGGCTCACTTCGCTGAGTCAGTCTTTAGCCGTGGCGCTTGCGCCGCAGCGAATATTTGTCGGTGCGGTAGCGCCGGGTTTTGTGAATACCGAGCTAACGGCCGCTCGATTGGCAAGCGCTGAGGGTGATGAGATACGTGCACAAAGTGGGTTCAATCGCGTAGCGGAGCCCAAGGAGGTCGCACACGCTGTGCTCTTTCTCGCATCGGAGGGCGCGGAGTTCTCAACGGGCACAGTCATCGATGTGAATGGTGCTTCTTACCTGCGTTAGTGCTTTAGAATCAGCCCTAATACGCGCGTTATCTGTCACGGAAATGTCACTCAGGTTTCATATTACTGTCACTCCCTCACTCTAAGGTTACGTAATAAAGCGTAATGAGAGGGATAAACAGTGCGAGAATATATTAGTGCAGTGGATCTCCGGTCGTACAAACTGATCAATCAATTACAAGAAAGAGCAGTAGTATTAAAATTCTTCAGCTTACTCTCTCGAACGGGTGATGGGCACCTCTACGCACTGGTCATAGCAGTGTTGTATCTCTTCGGAGATAGATTTGAGGAGCGCATACTCGCCGTCGCAGTGCTCGCATTCGCTCTCGAGCTCCCAGCCTTCTTCGTACTTAAAAATAGCATTCGCCGAGATCGTCCCTGCGACGTAGTAGCGACAAGTCGCAAGGCAGTTCAACCTAGCGATAAGTTCAGCATGCCTTCCGGTCATACTTCAGCGGCGTTCTTAGTTGCAACGCTCGTTCTTATCTTCGCTGAGCCGATGGCCGAAGTGGCTTTCGTTTGGGCTAGTCTGGTCGGGATATCGAGAGTTGTGTTAGGTGTCCATTACCCAAGCGACGTGGCTGCCGGCGCTCTGCTTGGGATTGTGTGTGCGGCAACCTCTGTGGAGATTCTTCTATGACGTTGACTGTGCTTTACGGTATTCAAGGAACCGGAAATGGACATCTCGCGAGGGCGCGATGCTTAATTCCAGCACTTCGCGCGGCGGGCGTCGAATTACGATTTCTTCTAAGCGGGCGTGATCAAGATCAGTTCAAAGACAACGACCTATTCGAGCATTATGAATACCGGAAAGGTCTTACGATGGAAATCAAAAGCGGCAAGGTTCATCCGCTCGAGACCCTCGTCAAAAACGATAACATACAGTTCTTTAAAGACGTCGTCTCACTCGACCTGACAAATATAGACTTAGTGATAAGTGACTTCGAGCCCGTCACGGCTTGGGCTGCTAAACTGCGCGGCAAGTCATGCATCGCTATTAGTCATCAATCGGCATTCGAACACGATATACCTCGAGTTAAGGGGTTTATCTTTTCAAGATTAATCATGAAGCTATTTGCGCCTGCAAAGGTCAGTCTCGGCGTTCACTGGCACCACTTTAATCAACCCATTCTTCCACCGATTATCGAACAGCACGAAAACAAAGAAGTCGATTCCAATCTAATCCTCGTCTACATGGGTTTTGAGAAGCTCGAGGATGTAATCAATTTCCTGTCACCCTTCACAGATTTTAGGTTTATGGTTTTCGCACGAGTGGAACGAGGTTTCAGCCAGGGCAATATTCGTGTCAATCCGATTTCCCACGATGAATTTCATAAGAATCTTGAGCGATGCTCGGGCGTTATCTGCAATACTGGATTCGAACTATCGAGTGAATGTTTACAGCTCGGGAAAAAGTTACTAACAAAGCCTATCAATGGTCAGTATGAGCAGCTATGCAATGCGATTGCGCTACAAAGTCTTGGTCGAGCAACGGTGATGCAGACTCTAGAACAAGATAAACTCGCTGCCTGGCTAAAGCTCGGAGGGCATAAACCAATCGATTACCCTGACGTCGCACAGGCGGTCGCAGAGTGGTTAGTTGAGACTCCACGCCGGCCTGTTTCCTCGCTAGCTGATTCTCTCTGGAGCTCGTTCGAGAATCCTTATGTGTACGATGAGGACTTTGGAGACGAGATTAGTCGAGAGTTGCTGTGTTGAAGCAATTCAGCAAGCGTTAGTTATCCCCGAATAAATCTCGGGTATACACTTTCTCTTCAACATCCTCCAACGCCTGTACCATTCTGTTCGCAATAATAACGTCACTATCACGTTTGAATTCGGCTAGATCTCTAATGACGCGTGATCTGAAGAAATGCTCCTCATTAAGTTCAGGCTCATAGACAATAACTTCGATACCCTTAGCCTTAATACGCTTCATCACACCTTGCACACTCGACGTCCGAAAATTATCAGAATTCGCTTTCATAATGAGGCGATACACGCCCACAACCCTCGGCATTCTCTGGATAATGCTATCCGCTATAAAGTCTTTTCTTGAGCTATTCGAATCGACAATTGCCCGGATCAAATTTTGGGGTACATCAGCATAGTTAGCGAGCAGCTGCTTGGTATCTTTCGGCAGGCAATAACCACCATAGCCGAAGGAGGGGTTGTTGTAGTGATTGCCGATGCGTGGATCCAAGCAAACGCCATCGATAATCTGACGCGTATCTAAGTTGTGCACGGCTGCGTAACTGTCGAGCTCATTAAAATACGCAACTCGCATGGCTAGATAGGTATTGGAAAAAAGTTTAATTGCTTCCGCTTCGGTAGAGTCGACAAATAAAGTTTCTATATCCGCTTTAAGCGCACCTTCTTGGAGAAGTCGAGCAAAATCGCCTGCCCGCTCTGAGCGTTCGCCAACGATAATCCGACTCGGGTACAGATTGTCGTAAAGGGCTTTTCCTTCGCGTAAGAATTCTGGGGAGAAAATAATATTCTCGGTCCTATTCTTGTCTCTCGCGTTCTTAGTATAACCAACGGGAACGGTCGATTTGATGATAATCACTGCCTTGGGGTTCATGCTTGTTACATTCTGAATGACAGAGTCGACGCTGCTTGTATCGAAGTGATTTGTACTCGGGTCGTAGTCTGTTGGGGTCGCGACAATGACAAAGTCAGCGTTTTTATACGCTATCTCGGGATCAGTAGTGCCAGTGATAGAGAGCGGTTCTTCAGCGAGATACTTTTGTATCTCTTTGTCTGCGATCGGGCTTTGTCGTCTCGATAGCATGTCGATTTTATTTGAAGAGATGTCCAGCGCGATCACATTGTTTTTCTGAGCAAGAAGAACCGCGTTTGCAAGCCCTACGTATCCCGTTCCTACCACAGAAATATTCATTGAATTAATTAATCCTTTCTATTTACGCAGCTCTGATCGGGTGTCTCAACCGTTGGATTTTTAAGGGTTTATTCTTGTCGAATAGAACTGAGTAATGGAGAAGACAGCCGTTAGTGGCTGATTTTGCGCCGACACCATTAAGGAAATGTGACAGCGTAAGAATCTTTCAGAAAGAATTTAACTAAGTCCCAGAATCTTAATAAAAATTTAATCTCACTGTAATAATTATTGAACGAAGAGAGTCGATACTTCGAGCATCTGTTTCGGGAAGCGAATGACCAAGGTGCGCTGATCTGAGTTCGGCATCAGTGCTAAATGCTCGATTTATCCAGTTGAGTTCAGCTTATTAAGAGGATAGGAAATGTCTAAGCCAACGAAAGTGAGAAGTATCTTTATCTCTGATACGCATCTAGGGTTTCGAGGCTGTCAGGCCGATGCTCTTTTGCATTTCCTGCATTCAGTTGAGGCAGAGTATCTTTTTTTAGTCGGAGATATAGTCGATTTCTGGTCACTGAAGAAGGTTCGATATTGGCCGCAGAAACATACCAATGTCCTCCGATCTATCCTAGGTAAAGCCAAACACAATACAAAAGTGATTTACATCCCCGGTAATCATGATGAAGTGATGAGGCAGTATATCGGTGTTCATTTTGGCAACATCGAGGTGCATCGGGACTATATCCATGAAACTTTTGATGGCAAAAGGCTTCTGGTGCTGCATGGTGATGAGCTTGATTTGATTGTGAAGAACAGTCGTTTTCTTTCAAAGATCGGCAGCCGCGCCTATGATCTCTTGCTCGGGCTTAATCATTGGGTTAATAAATACAGACGCTATTTCAATTTCTCGTATTGGTCTTTGGCGAAGTATCTAAAACATAAAGTGAAGAATGCCGTCGAGTATATTTCGAGTTATGAAAAGGCGTTAGCCCGCGTAGCAAAAGAGCGGAGGGTTGATGGCGTCTTATGTGGTCACATTCACCATGCCGAGATTCGTGAGATCGAAGGGGTGCTTTATTGTAACGACGGGGACTGGGTGGAGAGTTGTACTTCGATAGTCGAACACAAAGATGGTCGACTCGAATTGTTGCATTGGGCCTCGCGGTTCGAGCGCTCAACGCTCTCTGAAGTTGAGGAGCTTGTTGGTTTTCAGGCTTTCGCTAGCGTCGCTCAGTCTTCGTCGAAGTCTCCCGTTCCCTGCGATGACACGGAAGAGGCGGCATAGTTCCCTTTGTTGTCATCGATTTATCACAATCGCCTCCTATTATAAGGATGCTGAGATCGCCAACTTCGTCTTGGCTTTCAGTAATTAAACTAAGAATTATTCTCGGAGGAATAAATGAGTAAGCCGGTCTCACGAAATTCTGTTCGCAAACCCTTCAGTGTTTCCAATACGCTCGTTGCAAGCCGTCGGCAGTTTCTTCGACTTGGAGGCTCGCTTCTAGGCATGCTTGCGTTAAGCGGTCTACCGAGCCATGTGTTTGGTGCGAGTAAGCGACTCTCGCGTGTGGCTGCCTACCCTTTCACACTTGGAGTCGCGTCAGGTGATCCGACCTCCGATTCGGTTATTCTCTGGACCAGAATTGATCCTTCGGCGTTGATTGGGTTAGGCGTCGACAATGATGCTATCGATGTCGACTATGAGGTCGCGACCGATTCAAGTTTCTCTAACATTATAAGAACAGGCAACATTGTTGCGCCGCCCCAACTTGGCTATTCCGCACATCTTGAGCTGCGCGGCCTATCTCCCCAAACAGTTTATTTCTATAGGTGGCGACTGGGCGGCGAGATTAGTCCAGTAGGAAGAACGAAGACAGCGCCGCTTGCGAGCGCGAGTGTGGAGTCGTTTAGGTTCGCTGTGGCATCTTGCCAACAGTACGAGCAGGGTTTCTATACGGCCTATGACCATATGAGCAAAGAGGACTTAGATCTCATCGTGCATCTTGGCGACTACATTTACGAGAGCAGTTGGGGCGATGTCTTAGTGCGTAGACACGAAGGTCCCGAGATTATTTCATTGAACGATTACCGCGCGCGCTATACAACGTATAAGAGCGATGGCGACTTGCAGTCAGCGCATGCCAGCGCGCCGTGGGCGATAACCTGGGATGATCATGAGGTAGACAATAACTATGCGTCAGAGATTGCTGAGGATGATCAGACGCCTGAGCAACTTCTTGCTAGACGCGCTGCTGCCTATCAGGCTTTCTATGAATTCACGCCTATACGTCTTCCGGTTGGTCGTCAGGGGCCAGATATGCCGATCTATCGTAGGTTGCGCATCGGCAACCTCCTTGAGATGAGCGTGTTGGATACGCGGCAATACCGTAGCGATCAAGCCTGTGGTGATGGGCGTAAACGCAGCTGTAGTGCGCACATGGATTCATCTCGCACGTTGCTGGGTGATGCGCAGAAAAAATGGCTTTTCGATAGTCTCGCGTCGACTGACGCCGTGTGGAATGTCCTTGCGCAACAGATCATGATGGCGAGCCTGACCTCTAAAGATGAGCAGGGAGAGACTCTTTGGCCTATGGACATCTGGGATGGGTATCCGTTTGAGCGTGATGAGCTTCTGAACCACATCCACGATCGGAAAACGCCGAATCCCGTCGTGCTTACAGGCGATATACATTCCAACTGGGTTGCTGACCTGAAGTTAAACTTTGAGGACTCAAAATCAAAGATCGTGGGTACCGAGTTTGTTGGAACTTCGATCACCTCGGGTGGGGATGGAAGCGATATGACAACGTATGGCGAGACGTTGCTGGCTAACAATCCGCACGTCAAGCACTACAATGGTCAGCGAGGCTATATGGTCGCGACGGTAAACGAGAAAAACTGGCGGAACGACTTCAGGATTGTCGATAAAGTCACTGAGAGAGGTGCGCCTATCAGAACTCAGGCTAGTTTCGTAGTTGAGGCGGGTGAAGCCGGCGCAAAACGAGCGTAGCCTCAATCCTGACTCTTGTTAAGGCTCTCTCTACCTAGGTCGCGGACGGTCCCGTACAGAAAATCTGTAAGGGCCTTCCGTGACTCATGCGCGCTTAATTCATCAAACGTAATCGGATTGCCGATATCGACCTGTATGGTTTTGCCAAACTTCTTGAGCGCCTCGCTCACGAGAAGCGCCATGCGCAATGGCTCTGCAATATGCGAAGCAACATGAAATAGCCGGCTATTGCGGCCGTGGAAATGTATAGGCACAACGGTGGCCTTAGCTTCGCGAATAATCTTGGCTGCGAACGTCGTCCAAGGCGCATCCTCAACGTGGCCAAAGCCAAATTTGTTTGCAGTGGAAACGGTGCCCGAAGGAAATATCAAGACTGGAATGTCCTGCGATAAATATTCAAGCGCGAGTTGCTTAGATCGAATATTAGTTTTTGTCGCCCGCTTGTGTTGCGTAAAGTCAATTGGCAGGAAATAGGGCGCAAGCTGCTTATCTTGGCACAGAAGAGAATGCAGCATAATTCGAAGATCACCCCGCACCTGTGCTGCGATATCACAAAGCACCATGCCATCTACAACCCCGAAGGGGTGATTCGCGACAAACAGGAGCGGACCTTTGCGCGGAATGGCCGAAAGCCTACTCTGGTCGAGTTTGACCGTGATCTCTGCTTCGCGCAGAGCCGAATTAAAAAAGTCAGTTATGCTAAAAGGCGCTTCTTTGAGTCGGTAGTAAGTCTTCTCGATTTTATTCCGACCGAGCATCGCCTCCAATGTCGAAACTAAGTGGCGACGAAACCAAGGGTCTTCAGGTTGTGTGTAACTGATTCGAGGCGGATCGCGTAGATAGGAGTGAAACTGAGGATCAATAGTCATCGCCCTGTCCGGTTCACCGTCTATGCTCGAGCTGAAAGGCTCTTTTCGGTTTTGTCCGAGAGTAAAACGCATAAATTAGTTTCATTTGTAAAATGCTTGAGCGATAGCGAATGCCGCAAACCGATAGCCGAGAGTGTAGGGTTCTGACTATGCTAGGGTCAAGCATAGACGGTAGGCATTTGCCTCGGCGATGTCATTAAGTTGTAACGAAGTGGGACTATGGTTTGCGGCCAGATTTGAAGTTAACTATTTTCTTCACCGTCTTTCAGGTAATGAGAAATCCATGAGAACCGCGAGCATAAAATTAGTAACGCTACTCGGGCTGACCGTAATTGCAACCACCCCGCGGTGCGCACCTCAGGCATCACTACTTGATGATGTTGCACTGGTCTCAGCCTCGATTGAAACCGATCCAGTGAGTAGTGTTGATGACGCAGCAGACGACCCAGCCGTGTGGGTTCACCCGGTTGATTTGCAATCAAGTTTGATTGTTGGAACTGACAAACAATTCGGCCTTGAGGTCTACGGTCTTGATGGCAAGCTGCGACAGCGCGTAGCGGCAGGACTTACTAACAATGTTGATATCAGAACCTTACCCAGTCCATGGGCAGAGGGTAGTGCGCTTCTCGCCGCGAGCAACAGAACGGCTAACACGATAAGCCTCTTCATCATGTCTCCCACAGGCGAACTCAATTGGTTAAGCGAGAGTGAGGTACGGACGGGTTTAGACGAAGTCTATGGACTCTGCCTATTCAAAAATACAGACGGAATACAGGCATTTATCAACGACAAAGACGGTCGCTACCAACAGTGGGGATTTGACTTCGCAAGTAGTGATCATCCCGAGCAGGAATTCGAGCAGTCCGTCTCAGCACTGCGGATTAGAGGCACGCTTCTCAGGGAGTTTAGAGTCACGAGTCAGCCTGAAGGCTGCGCGGCCGATGATGAGAATGAACGACTTTTTGTGGGAGTTGAAGCGGAAGGAGTATTCACACTCGACGCAAATGCGAGAGAGCCTGCGGTGCTGGCCCAGCTTGCCGCGGTCGATGGTGCAAACCTAGCTGCAGATGTTGAAGGGATGGATGTTTTTACAGTAGGTGATGCTGGCTATCTCGTAGTCTCGAGTCAGGGAAACAATACGTTTGCGCTGTTTGATAGGCACGCACCGTATTCGTATGCCGGTAGCTTTGCCTTAACTGATGATGCTGTCCTGAACATAGACGGTGTATCTGATACCGACGGCATCACTGCGTCCTCGCAGATTAGGACGCCGCAGTTTCCTGAGGGACTGATTGTCGTCCAAGACGGCGCGAACACCATGCCTTCGGCGCCACAAAACTTTAAATTAGTTTCTTGGCAAGTTATAGCTGACGCACTGGGCCTATAACCGTGCATAGCGCGCGATAAGTTTGGTAGGCTCCTTTGTCATAGAACAGTCACGCAATCTTAATCAGATAGTCATAAAAGAAGCTTATCTTCCCTGTGTTTGCACAAACCTCTTTCGAGGTTTTGGCGCTGCACATTAATAAAATTCAAGGGAAGATAAGAATGAAATATCCAAGCTTTACACGATCTCGCCTGTCAAACGCCATTACACTCTCTCTTTCGTCCTCGCTGCTTTTCAGTGCGCAGGCCTTGGCTCAAACTGAAAATCTAGACGAGATACTTGTGGTAGGTAGTCGTGCAAGCTTAAGCAGCGCCATCCAAAAGCAGCGTGACTCGAATAAGGTATCAGGTGTCGTAGATTCCGATGCGATCGGTAACTTTGCCGACATCAATGTTGCGGAGTCACTACGTCGTATCTCTGGCATCATGGTTGAGAACGACCAAGGAGAGGGTCGCTATGTGTCTGTTAGGGGGATGAACACAGACCTCAATAGTATGACGATCAATGGGGTTACCACAGCCTCGCCAGAGGACCGCCGCGGTGTGATTCTTGACGGCGTGCCCTCTGATCTGTTGCAGACAATGACTGTATACAAAACCTTAACGCCTGATCTGGACGCCGACACGATAGGTGGTGCGATCGATCTCGAGACAATTACTGCTTTTTCTTATGAAGATAGATTCATTCGGATCAAAACCGAAACCTCTTACAACGAACTGACTAAAGACAGCAGTAACCCCAAGCTTGCCGCAACCTTTGCAGACAGATGGGACGTGAGCGGGGGAGAACTTGGCGTTGCCTTGGTTCTGAGTGATCAGACCCGAAGGATTGTTGCAGAAAACAATGAGGCCGGCGGTTGGAGCCAGAACGCGCCTAATGATGACTACGAACTTCGGTACTATGATCTTGAGCGCGAACGAAACGGGGTGGTGCTCAATCTCGATTTCGTATCCGACGCGGGTAACACTTATTATGCTCACATGTTCCACAATGAATACACGGATACCGAGTGGCGCGCAAAGTGGGAGACACGAGATGGTCTGGAAGACAATGACGCGGTTATAGACGGAAGTGTGTTTAGCTATGCGAACACTAAGGTTGATACCGAGGGTAAGAATAGAACTGAAATTAGACAAATAGATTCTGTTCAACTTGGGGCTAAATTTGAGTTCGACAATAGATCTGGTCTTGAGGTCGAAGTTTTTACTTCCAGAGCCGAGCAAGACGATACGCAAAGCTATAACTCAATTTTTAGAAGCGGGAAGGTCAATAAGCCGGTGACCTACAACGGAGCCGATCCAAGAAAGCCCGTCGTCACCTTTCCAGCAGATTTCTATGATCCCAACAGCTTTAACCTGAAGGCATGGGAATCCGACTATTCCTTAAACACCGATGAGAATACCGGCGCAACCATCGACTATCGCTACGCTTACAGCGACACTACTGAGCTGCAAGCCGGTCTGAAATACAGTGCACGCGAGAAGATAAACGAATTTAATTTCTGTGCCTACGAGCCGGTTAATGACGTAAGTCTAGCGGACGTTCAGAACCTCACAATTTCACCTTTCCTGTCGAGCAGGGTCGGTCCTACTCCGACATTCGATCAGGTTAAAGCCTTCCGCGATAAGCTCGGTGCAGGAAGCTATGCGCTTTCAGATGGCACCACCTGTAGAAATCCTGGAACGTTCTTCGAAATGTCCGGAGATGAAGAGGCAGAATCCATCCCCGCGGATTGGGCGACGAATGAAGATGTGACCTCGGCGTATGTCATGGCAACGTCGCTCGTAGGAGACGCGACATGGATTTATGGTCTTCGCTATGAGGATACTAAAACGACTTACCGAGGCAAAAAATTCGATGGCGATAGTTTTGCAGGTAATGTCGCTTACAACAATGACTACAGTTTCTTAGCGCCGTCGCTTAATCTTAAATATGCCCTCGCTGACGATCAGCTGTTACGTGTCGGATTGTTCCGATCCTTGGTTCGTCCCGGATTTAGCGAATCCCGCGCAGGCGCGTTTGTTAACACTGAGGATAACGAGATTGCGGGCGGTAATCCAAACCTAGACCCAACAACCGCCTGGAACTTCGATGTATCCTATGAATATTATCTTTCGGAAGAGTCATTCTTCGGCGCTGGCTTGTTCTATAAACGAATAGATGACTCGATAGTCGAAGTGGTTGCAAATGATTCGCTTTTCAGAGGGAGCGTATATGATATCGCCGAGACGTTCTCGAATACTGACAGCGGTACGATAAAGGGCTTCGAGGCATCCTATCAAACCGTCTTTGATAATGGTTTTCTCTTTGTGATTAACTACACCTATACAGATGGAGAAACTGAGCTGCCACAAAATGCAGCAAACGGTGCCAGAACGATACCTTTCTTCAAGCAAGCCAAGAACTCGGCTAATCTATCGTTAGGGTATAACCGTGGACCGTGGGATATTCGATTGGCGACCAACTTCCGTAGTAACTACCTAGACTCTATCGGTGGGAGCGCGTTAGACGATCGTTATACGGATAACCATATGCAACTCGATCTCACGGCTCGCTACGAGTGGAGCGAGAATGTAATGATTAGTGCTGAGGCGATTAATCTCAATGATCGTCCGGAATATTACTATTTTGGCAATCGCTCGAGACTGTCTCAGTATGATGAATATGGCACGACGTTTGGTGCCGGCCTTCGTATCAACTTTTAATTAGGCAGACCCATGCGAGATCGCTTTCAGCAGAAATCCACAAGTCGCCTGCAGTCTTCTTGCTTGTTGTTACTGGTTTGCCTCGGCCAGATCTTTATTCAAGCAAGTGCTGCAGACGCGCGAGGCAGCTCAGGCTGTACTTCGGATTTAGGTATGGCAGTGGAATGCGATCTCGAAGGGCTTCTAATGAGTGATATACAGACGGTCGGGTCACACAACAGTTACAAGCTCGCAATTCCCGAGGCAGAACTTGAACTGATTCGTCAGTTTAATCCGCGCAGTGCCCTGACGCTCGATTACTCCCATCTATCTCTGGATGAACAATTGAATCTGGGGTTGAGGCAGTTGGAGCTTGATATCCTCTACGATCCCGAGGGTGGGCGCTACGCCACGCCATTACTGCCCCGATTGGCTGCGGGTGAAAAAAAGGCAGATTTCGACTCGAGTGAGCTCAATGAGCCGGGGTTTAAAGTGTTGCATGCTCAAGATATAGATGTTCGCTCGAGTTGTGCGACATGGGTGAAATGCCTAATACAGATTCGCACTTGGTCTGATGCAAACCCCTCCCATGTGCCTCTACTTATTATGTTTAATGCTAAGGAAGGCAGCAGTTCCTACCCTGGGACTATAGAAGCCCTGAGGTTTTCGCCTCGCGCGTACGAGCAGCTGGAGGCCGAGATCCTCAGCGTTTTTCCAATCAGTCGAATTATAACGCCAGACGAGGTTAGGCGCGGACGCGCTACACTGCGCGAGGCTGTGCTTGAGCTCGGCTGGCCGAGTCTGGAAGAAAGTCTAGGCAGGGTGTTTTTTGCGCTGGATGAAGGCCAAGAAAAAGTTGAAATTTACCTTGGCGAGAATCACGCCGCGCAGGGCAAATTAATTTTTCCCAACAGTGTTTCTGAGACAGCCGACCACGCGGCCTATTTCACCCTGAACTCACCGGTGAGGGATCAAATGCGGATTCAGGAAGCAGTAGCGGCGGGGTTTATGGTTCGTACTCGTGCGGATGCCAACACATTCGAGGCTCGGGAGAACAATATCGAAACTAGGGAAGCGGCATTCCGCTCGGGTGCTCAGTACATTTCGACAGACTACTACGTGCCCAGGAGGGAGTTCAGCGACTACTCTGTCAGACTGCCCGGAGGGGCGGCCGCGCGCTGCAATCCAGTTAGGCGCCCCTTGCATGGCGCTGGGTGTGGAAGAATAGGCAATAGCACACCCTAGTTGCAATATTGACCGGTTCTTTTGGGTAGCTGATAACCCTTGTTTGTCACGAATATAGGCTAAACAGCATTTCCCTTTACTCCCCATGTGATAACTTAACCACTCTCCTTGTAGTTGAACGTCGGTCCTTCTTCGCCGGCGTTTTTTTATGG
>JALRKV010000072.1 GCA_023254735.1 Pseudomonadales bacterium
GTTTCTACAAACAACAACGACATCAACGCGATTAAGAACAACGGTTCTATCCCTGAAGGTTATACAATTAACCACTTCTTGACTGATACAAACGCTTGGTTCTTGACAACTGATGTACCTAACGGCTTGAAACACTCGCCGCGCTTGCTTGATCGCTACGGCGAAGTATTTCACCTGCGAGCGCGAGATAAGACACCGCTCCTCTAGAACTCCTGTCATATTTTAAAACAGGTAGTCCAAAACTAGGTGCCTCGGCGAGTCTTACATTTCTTGGAACCACAGTGCGATAAACGGCATCGCCGAAGTGTTTAAACAGCTGACGGTTTACCTCGATTGTCAGTCTGTTCCTCGGGTCGTACATTGTACGAATAATACCCTCGATATGCAGTGCAGGATTGAGGTGCTCGCGAATTGTATCAACCGTATCGATCAGCGCCGCTAAACCCTCTAATGCATAGTATTCACACTGCATAGGGATAATGACCCCCTCGGCTGCAACCAACGCATTAATCGTTAGCATGTTAAGCGAAGGAGGGCAGTCGATAATCATATAGTCGTAGGTTTGACTAATAGAGTCGAGAATCTCTTTGAGCTTATACTCCCGATCTTCCATGCCAAAAAGCTGCGCTTCTGCGGCGACAAGATCACCATTAGAGGGTAGAAGGTCGTAGCCAGCCTCCTCTGCCCGAGTGAGCACCTGATCGACATTTGCCTCGCCAATAATAGCGTCGTAGAGCGAGAGCTCAAGGGAAGATTTATCGATACCGCTGCCCATCGTCGCATTGCCCTGTGGATCGAGATCGACGAGTAAGACAGTGTTTCGGGTAGCTGATAAAGAAGCAGCAAGGTTTACAGAGGTGGTTGTTTTGCCCACTCCGCCCTTTTGGTTCGCTATCGCGAAAATCTTTGCCACTCTTATCACTCCTAGGCTTTTACTAATTTAGATGCTCTGTTCAAATTGCTCTTATCGAATAAATCTTTTTAACCTTTTTACGCTTTTCTTCCCAATCACGCTTCACTGCCGATAAGAACCAGATGACGCTTTGACTCGATACCGGGAATGAGTAGCTCGGTAATACGCTTTACAATAAAGGCGTCAGAAGCAGTTTTTTTTGCTGTATTAAACTGTTCGAGCTCTGCTATTTCTTCATGAGGATAAACCCCTTTCATGGCAAGCAGCTGCGTCCCTTGCATCAGAGGTGTCTCGCTCATCTTAACTATCGAGGTTAGGCTAGAGAATGCACGACAGGTGATAAGTGAGAACTCCTTGGAGCATTCCTCAAAGTACTCGTCAACACGTGCATTGACCACTTCAACGTTCTCAAGTTCGAGCGCAACTTTCACCTGAAAGAGGAACCGCGTTTTCTTGCCATTACTGTCGAGAAGAACAAAGTTTTTATCCGGATTGGCGATAGCCAACGGAATCCCTGGAAGCCCGGCACCCGAACCTATGTCCAAGATCTGAGTGCCTTCTAGATAGGGTGAGACGGCTAAACTATCGAGCAGATGCAGTGGCACCATTTCCTGAATAGACGTAATACCAGAGAGATTAAACCGTTTATTCCATTTAACAATAAGATGTAAATAATGCAGGAGTTTAGGCTGAGCATTAGCCGGAACACCGAGTGCAAGCTCCCGTATTCCTTGCTCTAGCATCAACTCTATTCGATCTGTCATCACTCTGCCGCGAACGCTCAGCTGGCGCGGCGGACTGCCTCATTGTTTGCAGATTTATGCTTCTTTAGGTACACGAGAATCAGCGAGATAGCGGCCGGCGTCATTCCTGGAAGCCTAGAAGCGCGGCCGATATTCTCTGGTCGCGCAGCGATGAGTTTCTGCTTGAGCTCATTAGAAAGCCCCTGCATTGAAGAATAGTCTAGATCGTCAGGAAGCACTGACTCTTCATGGCGTTTAAGTTTCTCAATCTCATCTTGCTGTCTGTCGATATAGCCTTGGTATTTGATATGAATACTTACTTGCTCATCGACCTGCCTTAGGAGTTCTTTTTCTAGCGTTGGTGTTAGCGAGCCTGTTAAATTTTCGACAGGTGTATCACTCATGTACGCAGCGAGGGATTTGCTGCTCTCCTCAAGCGCCTCTGTCAATCCTTCATAGGTCACACGCGGGCGCGCAAGAAGATCCGCCAAGCTGTATTCACGTGTGAGTGGTTTTTCTAAAAATGCATCGACCTTGTCTGCCTCGGCCGTGTTCGGCTGCAACCACGTCTTTCTGAGCCAGGTAAGCCTGTGCTGAATATGCGCCTGCTTATCACAATAGAAAGCCCAGCGAAGATCGTCGACCACACCCAGTTCGCGGCCAATCGGGGTAAGCCGCTGGTCTGCATTATCTTCTCGCAGCGTGAGTCTGTATTCGGCGCGGCTCGTGAACATCCGATAGGGTTCGTTGGTGCCTAAGGAAATCAGGTCGTCGACCAACACACCAAGATAAGCCTGATCGCGGCGAGGACACCAAGGCTCTTTTCCGCGAGCGGCGAGACCCGCATTGAGTCCCGCTAAGAGTCCCTGTGCCGCGGCTTCTTCGTAACCTGTCGTTCCATTTATTTGACCAGCAAAGTAAAGCCCTTTGACAAATTTCGTTTCGAGAGAATACTTAAGATCCCGAGGATCGAAAAAATCATATTCGATTGCATAACCCGGCCGCGTTATTAACGCATTCTCGAAGCCCTTTATTTTTCGGACCATCTCAACTTGAACATCGAACGGTAGACTCGTCGATATCCCGTTAGGGTATAGCTCATTGGTGGTTAACCCTTCCGGCTCGACGAAGATCTGATGCGAATTTTTATCGGCGAAACGCATAACCTTGTCTTCGATAGACGGGCAGTAGCGCGGTCCGGTGCCCTCAATAACGCCAGTGTACATAGGCGAACGGTCAAGCCCGCCACGAATTATTTCGTGACACGCTTCATTGGTCGATGTGATGTAGCAGTTTACCTGTTTAGGGTGGTCGGCTGCGTTACCAAGATAGGACATTACGGGCAGCGGTTCATCGCCCGCCTGCTGCTGCATCACGCTAAAATCGACTGAGCGGGAATCGATTCTAGGGGGCGTGCCAGTTTTTAGCCTGTCTACCCTGAACGGTAAACTTCGTAGCCGATTCGCTAGTGCTATCGAGGGCTGGTCCCCCGCACGACCACCGGAACTACTTTCCAGACCAATATGGATCTTGCCACCTAAGAAGGTCCCTGCGGTCAATACAACCCGATTAGCGCGTATCAACACGCCCATTTGTGTCACCACACCTCGAACCTCTCCATCTTCGATTAGAAGATCGTCGACCCCCTGTTGGAAGAGGCTTAGGTTGGGTTGTGATTCTAAGATTTCACGAATAGCAGCTTTGTAGAGCGTACGATCGGCCTGCGCGCGTGTCGCACGGACTGCAGGACCCTTGCTTGCATTCAAGACGCGGAACTGGATACCCGCTCTGTCCGTTGCTATTGCCATAGCCCCGCCGAGAGCATCAATTTCCTTAACCAGGTGACTCTTCCCGATCCCGCCAATAGCTGGGTTACACGACATCTGACCCAATGTGTCGATGCTGTGAGTAATCAGCATCGTGGCGACACCCTGACGCGCAGCGGCGAGCGCTGCCTCTGTGCCGGCATGGCCACCACCGATGACGATTACATCGAACGGCGTTGGGTATTCCATTGTTGTCAGGGGCGGAGTCGTCATGGGTGCCTCTAAAATGACTGTTCGCGGTTTTAGGGTGGAGAAGTATATAGAATTCAGCGTAGTAGTGAATTGCTTTATTTGGTCTTTGATTAAAAAACAATCACTTTATTACGGACATATTTATTTCAACACACTTTTGGACCTTGTCGTTGATCGCCTAAAGAGTAGATAGCGTGTTAATACTGATAAATATAGTAAACAGGTTTTCTGTGGCTAAGTCGAATTATAGTATTAAAAACAGCGTTTTATAAAACTCTTAACTGTGTGGCTAGAATGTGATTAACGCGTTCTAAAGCTATGGATCGATGGGGATAAAACACAAGGTCCCAGAGAGCGAGTAATCTTATCCTTTGTTGTACACAGGTTTTTACCGTTTTGGCGTTGGTTATCAATAGCTAATCTGTCTTGGCGCCTGTGTTATCCACTGCTTGAGTTAGACGGTTAAGCTGTAGATAGTCTCAGGGTTAGATGTGAGTAAAGTGTTGATAACTTTAGCGATGGTTTTTGCTACTTACCCACGCAGAAAGTTGAGAAGATTTCGCCAAGTAGGTCATCACTCGTAATCTGTCCGGTAATTCTACCAAGCTCGTTTTGGGCAAGTCGTAGGTCTTCCGCAGCGAGTTCAAAAGGCACACCGTCGACCAAACATTGTTCTGCAGAGGCGATGAGTTCGCGAGCCGCCCTAAGGGCAATAAGATGACGCTCGCGGGCGACGAAGGCTCCCTCAATCATCGAATTAAAGCCGATTGACTCTTTTAGCGCATCGCGAAGCGCGTCAATGCCGTCGTTGAGTTTCGCACTGAGCGTGATTGATTCGAGCTTAGCTGGGACACCGTCGCGGGCGCGCAGGGATGCAGGTACTGTTAGGGCGCCTCTACCTAAGGTTGCGCCCGGTGTTAGGTCTGCCTTGTTAAAGATAACCAGTGTTTTTGCGAAAAGCGCCGGTTCATCCAAGAGCAATTTGGGCACAAGACTCAGGGGTAATTCGTGGAGTCCATTCGCGTCTTCTGACAAGTTCTGCGACGCGCTAACCGAGCTGTCTATAACCAAGAGCACCTTGTCGCTTTTGCGCACCGCATCGGCCGCCCGGCGAATACCTTCTTGTTCGACAACATCCTCACTCAGTCTGAGGCCAGCGGTGTCGGTAATATGAACCGGCATTCCGTCTATCTGCAGCTGCTCGGAGAGAAGGTCGCGAGTGGTACCCGCGATAGAGGTCACAATAGCGGAGTCATTGCCTGATAGCGCATTTAAAAGGCTAGATTTACCTGCGTTCGGTTCACCTGCGATAACGACCTGCATTCCTTCTTTTAGCAACATCCCCTTGTTTGCTTGTGACAGCGCAAGAGCAAGCGATTCACTTATTTCACGCAATCCTTCCTTAACACGGGACTCAGTTATTATATCGATATCTTCATCACTGAAATCGATAGCCGCTTCGATGTTCACTCGAATCTTGGTTAATTCCGCAACAAGATGATTAACTTTATTCGAAAACTCCCCGCTCAGCGTGCGTAACGCAGAGCGCGCAGCCTGTGCTGAATTCGCATCAATTAGGTCCGCGATGGCTTCTGCTTGAACGAGATCTATTTTGTTGTTTAAAAAGGCACGCTCAGAAAATTCTCCCGGATTTGCGAGTCTTGCACCCAAGCTCAATACTCTATCGAGGATTAATTTTTGGACACTGAGGCCGCCGTGGCCCTGAAGCTCCAGAACGTCTTCGCCGGTGAACGACGCGGGACCTTTGAAGAAGAGCGCGATGCCTTCGTCGATTGTTTCGTCGCAAGCATCTTTAAACTGAGAGAGGTGAGCGGTTCGAGGCGTTGGCGTAAAGGCTAGAATCGACGTTGCAATAGACGCAGCTTCTGGTCCGGAAACACGCACGACGCAAATTCCGCTTTTACCCGGTGCTGTGGCAAGCGCTGCGATCGTGTCAGTGGTCAGTGCGTTCACTTAATGCCTTACTCAAGCGGCGCAGGCGAATACCGCTAGGCCTTTTTCGCTTCATACTGCGCTTCAATTTTTCGGGTGATATACCATTGCTGAATAATACCCAGTGCGGCATTGGTGAACCAATAGAGGACAAGCCCAGCCGGGAACCAGAGGAAAATACCGGTCATCATAATTGGCATAAGCTTCATCACTTTGGCCTGCATAGGATCGGCCGGCGCAGGGCTAAGCGAGGTTTGTAAATACATTGTGCCACCCATGAGCAGTGGCAGGATGAAGTAAGGATCTTTGACGCTAAGGTCCGTGAGCCAGAGCATGAACGGCGCATGTCTTAACTCGACGCTTTCGAGCAGTACCCAATAGAGCGCGATAAACACAGGCATTTGCACAAGCATAGGAAGACAGCCACCGAACGGATTGATCTTCTCTTTTTTGTACAGCTCCATTGTTGCCTGCTGCATTTTCATTCGGTCGTCGCCGTAGCTTTCCTTCAGTTTTTGCATCTTAGGCATGACGCGGCGCATGCCTGCCATCGAGCGATACTGAGTTTCTGAAAGCTTATAGAAAAGCGCCTTAACGCTGACCGTTAGTAAAATTATAGAGAAACCATAGTTGCCAACAAACTGATTGATTTGTGTGAGTAGCCAGTAAATAGGTGCGGCTAAAAACCATAAGAAGCTGTAGTCGATTGTAAGATCGAGGTTCTCTGAGATTTCCGCTAATTTGTACTGGTCTTTAGGCCCCGCGTAAAAACGCGTTGTGTACGTTGTGGATTGCCCCGCAGGAACATTGATCGCATCACTGGTGAACTCACCAAAATAGATACCCGCATTATTCTTGCGCGTTGTGAAGTTATTCTGCGCCGCATCGTTGGCAATCCACGCGCTAATAAAATAATGCTGGCTGAAAGCAATCCATCCGCCGGTTGTGGTGTTGGTATTTGCGCCGTCGTCATCGATGTCGTCGAACTCGATTTCATAGTAGGGATCATCGATCGTCGTTGAGACATAACCAAGGTAGGTACGCCCGAAGCCGCCAGCATTGCTTGGGTCGTCGAAATTACTGCGTTTGATTTGGCCAAAGGCGTTTGCGCGCCACTCCGATGCCGAGCGGTTGTTTATTAAATAGCTAACATCAATTACATAACTGTCTTTGGCAAAACTAAAGCGCTTGGTTATGTCGACGCCTTCGCTCGTTGTGAGCGTCAGATCGACGTCGAGAGTTTGTTGATCTGCGCCCAGTACATACTCGGTTTTCTCGACGCGGTATCGCGCGCGGCTATCACTATCAATCCCATCGCGCCCAATTAACCCACTCGGTGCGGTATAGGTTTGTCCTGGTGCGTTGCTAAGTATTACGAAGGGGTCGGAGTTTGGTTCGAGGGCTTTAAGGTATTTTGGCAAAGCGAGGTATTCAATATCTCCGCCTACTGTGTTTATGCTGAGCACAAAGGTATCTGTTGTGACCGTAACAAGTGTTTCTGGGGCGGCTGCGGTTTGCTCTGCGCGTGGCTCACCTGGGAGGCTCGGTACGTCGGCGCTGGCAGCGGGCTCGTTAGCAGTTGCGGCGGTGACCGCGGGAACGTCGGTCTGCGCTATTTGCAGCGACTGGCTCTGTTCTACCGTTTCGATGGCGCTCGCCTGCTCGATGGTTTGCGGATAGTCTTCTTGCCACTTAAGTAGCATCAAATAGGTGACTAAAGCGAGTGCGGTATAAAGGCCTAAACGTATAAAGTTCATTTGAGTCTACTTGTCTTTAATTTGGTAAGTGTTGGTTTCGTCTTTGGCGCCGTTTTTCGGCGGGACTGGATCGAACCCCCCTTCGTGCCAAGGGTGGCATTTACCCAATCGTTTTATCCCTAAATACGAACCCTTGATTGCCCCATGAAGCAAAATGGCTTCGGCTGTGTAGTGCGAGCAAGTTGGAGCAAAGCGGCACTGCCGACCTATAAACGGGCTTAGTGTTAATTGGTAAATTCGTATGAGTAGTAAGAACAGAGGGCTTAGTAGTGTATTCACTGCCTTGTTGATAAGACGCATTAGTTTCTGAGTCTCTTGTTAACTTCTTTATCGGCCTTATCCTTTGTCTTTTCTATCTTGTTTCTCTTGTCTTTCTTATCTCTCTTATCTTTCATCTCGCGGAGGATTAAGTCGTCTATTAGCCGATTTATCGTTGTGCGCAGTTCGATGGCCGCTAGTTTATCAGCATCCTTGCGCGCGAGCACGACTATATCGACAAGTGGGATTTCTGCCTGTCGAAGCCTAAAAGATTCGCGCAATATGCGCTTCAGCCGATTTCGATGAACGGCTTTTGAAACGTGCTTTTTTGCGATGACGAGGCCGAGCCTTGGACGTCTGGCCTGTGAGGTGGTCGCCAAGAAGAGGAATTGCTTACTTGAGACTTTGTAGCGAGAGTGATCGAAGACCGGTTTGTAATCTCTAGGGCTCAGAAGCCGAGCGGTCTTTGGGAATGCGTTCTCGGACACTTAAGTGAGAGTGCGGTTAGTAAGGACGGGGCCCAATAAACGTCGCACTCTACCCTCTACTCTTTGTCTTTACGCAGATAGCTTGGCGCGGCCTTTAGCGCGACGACGATTGATAACAGCGCGTCCGCCTTTTGTAGCCATGCGAGCTCGAAAGCCGTGAGTACGTGCGCGCTTAAGCACGCTTGGTTGAAATGTTCTTTTCATGACTTACACCTAGATAATTAGTGGCCTTGGAACGAGAGTAGTACTGGTTAGATTTCACCGTTAAGCAAAAACTGACTACCCCTTCACAAAGGGACGCGAATAGTAGAGGGTTTGCGCCCAAGATGCAATGCCTTGTTTAGGGAAAAATCCCTTGATTCAAAGCACCTACGTCGGTTGCTTCTCTCACTTCCTTTCGTTAGGCCTTGGGCAAACTACGGGTTTTGGTCAGTTTACGCATTGAGTTTCGTTCTTTGCGGAACTGTTTTGCAGGGCACAAGCATTAAAACATAGCTTAGTCACAGGTTATCCACAGCTAACTTACCCACAGGGTAATTCAAATACTTGCTTAATTTTCCTAGTGAATCCGGTTTGTCACTTTAAATATTTTATAAATTATTGATAATTATATATTTTTAAATAATTAACTTCGGTGGATAAAATCTTCTAAGCGGTGGATAACTTTTCCGCGACCCGCTACACTCTTTGCTCATAAAAACATCGAAGCCCGGCTTCAAGCGCCGGCTAAGAATAAATAGTAAATAATAATTAAAAAGCGCAGCAAGCCTTGTTACCTGCGAGTACAAGTGCGTCAGGTCAACTGCGCGATAGGATTACAAAATAGTGTCATCAGATAGTTTCGAAAGGGCTCCGCGCGCAAATCTCGCGTATTCGGCAGAGCAAACCGCGTTGTCGCCGACGATTTCCCCAAGTACAGCGCCTATTAATACTATTGATACTAATATAGCCTCTGGAGATCCCGCCCTAGCCGATGCTCTCTGGCAAGACTGCCTCGAGTCGCTTCGTTTGGAGTTCCCGGCGCAGGCGTTTAATACTTGGCTGCGTCCGCTACGCCCAGCTATTTCTGAGGCGAGTAATACCGAAGCTGAAAGCATCTTCACCTTGTCTGCGCCTAATCGTTTTATACAAGACTGGGTTAAATCTAAACTTCTTCCTCAAATCGGTGAGATTTTTGCGTCGGTGAGTCGTAATCACGGTGTAGTACTCGCAGGCCCAGTTATCAGTGTTGGCGCTGCACCAACTGTCAATGTGGCAGCATCAGCGGATTCGATGCTCAGGTCTCAGAGCTCTCAGAGCTCATCCTATTCACAGCGCTCTCAACACGCTCAACACGCCCAAACTACTCAACTACCCCAGCAGTCTCACTACGCACAGCAACAGGGTTATCCTGAGTCCCTAGAACACGAGCTTGAATCGATACTTGGCAGTAGAATTAATGCTGTTGCCGGAAGTGAAGATTCACTTGCAGCTCATCAAACACCCCTAAATACGACGACTCAGGCGATGCCTCGCGCCTTCGACAGGCGCGTTCCAGTCGC
>JALRKV010000074.1 GCA_023254735.1 Pseudomonadales bacterium
CACGACGTTGAGCCGAATATGCTCGACATCGGCGATTTTGACTTGACTCGTTTTACCCTCGTCGCCGCGTTCGCGAAAATAGTAGGTCTTGCGGCCGCTTGCCCGCACCTGCACCATCAAGCCTTTTGTGGTCGAATCGAAAAAATCTTCTTTCTCTTTTTCGCCGCTAGTTAGGCTTTCTAGCAAGCGTTGCGAGAGTTTAACAACTGGCATAAAAAAGTGGCCCCTGGCCCGTCTGGTCTCCTTGCCGCGGTATCGTTCGGCGGTTTTTTTACTTTAGGCGAGAAAAAGAGGATTGTGACAATTTTGCAAAAAAATAGTTCACATTTCGCGTCATTTAAAAGGGATTTCGTGGGATTTTGCGTCATCAATAAAAAAGCCGACCCTCAAATGCTTCGCTCGCGCGTCGCTGAGAAATCGGCTTTCTTGCAAAAAGGGCAAACAGTCGGTGTTTTTTCTCGCTTAGCCCTCGCTCAGCCACTCGTTCAATTCGATGACATCCTGCGGCGTGAGGATGCCTGCAGTTTGCTTTAGGAAAAGACTATCGAGAATGTAGGTGTAGCGAGCGTCGGCATAGCTTCTGAGCGCGCGGTAGAGGTTTTCGCGCGCACGCAATACCTCGACAATGTTGCGCGTACCGACTTCGGCGCCCAGCTCGGTCGCCTCGAGTGCGGTTTGGGCTGAGAGAATCGACTGATTACGCTGCTCCACTACCTTCACATCGGTGTTCACGCGGCGGTAGGCGTTGCGAATGTTCTGCGTTAGCTGGCGTTCGGTAAGCTCGAGCGACTCCTTCGCTGCAATCACATTGTACTCAGCAGCGCGCCGACGTGAGCTCACGGCACCGCCGTTGTAGAGCGGAATGGTGAGGTTGAGAGCGAGCGAGGTGCGATCGAACGCACCGCCACCTACTGCGAAGCCGATGCCGGGCTGAAATAGCGGGTCGGAGACGCTGTGGGTAAAGTTACCCGCGAGGGCGATGGTCGGCAGGTGGTCAGACTTACGTGCCTTTAGATTCTTTTCCTGCGAGTCCAAGGTGAATTTGGCTGCGGCGATCGCGAGGCTGCTGTCCTTGGCCTGATTCTCCCACTCGATAAGCGCACCATCGGCGTCAACGATAGGGAACCCCTCATCGAGCGGCTTGATATCGGGATGGGGCTGACCGGTGATCGCCTCCAGCGCTTCGTAGCTCGAGCGCAGCTGGTCCTGCTGGATAATTGTGGTGTTGCGAGCGAGGTCATAGGCGGCCTGCGCATCGTAGACGTCGGTAATTGCAACGAGTCCCACTTCCTCCCGCTGGCGAGTTTGCTCCAGCGAGCGCAGTGCAGCCTCTTCTTCCTGAATATTAGTGTCGAGCAGATCTCGGGCGCGCAGCACGTCGAAATACGCCATAGACACACGCATGATCAGGTCTTGCTCCTGCGCCGCGAGGTTCACCGCGGCGGCCTTGTCGGCGGCACGCGCGCTCTGGAAACCATACCACTGGGCAAGATCGACAATGCTCTGCCCAAGGTTGAGCCCCCAGCCGTGGTTATTTACGCCGGGTCTAAAACTGTGCGCCGGCTGCACCTGCAGCTGTCCGGTAAACTGGTTTATTCCCCGAACCTCATCGGATGGACCAAACGTCGAGCGCGTCGAATTGCCCGTGGCATTGAGACTAGGCAGTAGGCCCGCTCGGCTCTGAATTACGTTTTCACGATTCGCGCGGTACGATGCCTCGGCCTGTCGCAGCGTTGGGTCGTTTTCCAGCGCTAGCGCTAATATGTCGTAGAGGTCTTCTGCGGCGTGGCTAATCTGGCTAATTGATGCAGATAGCGCGGTAAGGGCTACGGCGCCGGCGAATTGAGCTATTCGTCCCATAATTTATTGCCTTGAGTAGGATCGATAATTGAAGCGGCATTCTACACAGTGTTACCAAAAGCTACAATTTAACAGTTGCTGCGGTAGTCATCGCTGTCTTTATAACGGCCGCGACGGCGAAAGGTTACTCACTCACCGCGCTGCCAAAATAGTCTCCAATGGCGACTAGGCAGGAGTGTGCGAGCCTCTTGCTGCGCGGCCCGTTCCAGCCAACGGCCTCGTCGGGGGTCGCAGTTGTGTCTTTAAAGGGCATTTCGAGTGTCATCGCGAGGCAGCCGTAGCGCTCGCCGACATGACCGCCCGCCATAGTGAGATTGGCCTCGCCCGGCGCTTTGGGCGGATAGCCCACGACGGTCTGGAAATCGGGGTTGAGCTCGGCGAGCCTGTTCTTATAGAAATCTAACTGCGCCTGCGAATTCGCATCCCAGCCGGCGAGTCCCTCCACGCCTGCGATAAAACAATACGGCAGCGATTCGTCGCCGTGCACGTCCAGGAAGAAGTCGACGCCCCCGCGTGCCATAGCCTCACGCACCACATAGACCTCCGGCGCCGAGTCCAGCGCTGGGTCTGCCCACTCTCGGTTGAGATTGCGGCCCGCGGCGTTGGTGCGCAGATGCCCGCGGCGGCTCCCGTCGGGGTTCATATTGGGCACGATATAGAAGGTGCAGCGCTCGAGCAGCGCGCGGTTCTGCTCGTTCTCGGCGTCGAGCAGCCATTCCAGCGCTCCTTCCATCCACCACTGCGCCATTGTTTCGCCGGGGTGTTGGCGCGCGATTAGCCAGCACTGTTTGGTCGGTTGGCTGCCGCCGCCGCTAATTTTCAGCAGGTCGATGTCTTGACCATCGAGGCTCTGCCCGAGTACCTCGAGGCTGCATCGCGGCGACTGCAGGCTGCGGGCGATAAGGTCTGCGTGGCGCTCCATCGAATAGGGCGTGAAGTAAGCGAAATAAAGTGAATCTTGCTCAGGCGTAATCTCGATTGTCAGCTCGGAGTCAACCAATGCGGTTGGCCAGCGATGCCACTGCTGCCGGTCATAGGAATAGGCGACGCGGTAGTCTTCGAAGCCCTTGGGATATGCGGCGCCGGCTGCGTTTAGGATTTTGAGGGTGCAGGCGACGCCCCGTGCGCCGCTGAGCCTAAAATAGAACCACTGATAGAACTCGGAGTCTTTGTCGTGCCGAATGTTGAGCCGAATGTCGGAGGCGGATTCGGCGCTGACGATTTCGATGTTGCCGCCGTCGAAGTTTTGACTAATATGCACTGAGACTACTCCGGAATCTTGATAGGGTTGCTAGGTTTTCGGTCACCACAGCCAAAACTCTACCAAATAAAAGGCATTGCGAGTCGGCGCCTATTTGCTATTATTGCCGGCCTTCTAAAAGTGAATCCCATGCAAAGTGATAATCTAAATATCGCCTCAAATGAGGCGCTCATCACCCCAGAGCAGCTTAAGTCCGAGCTGCCCCTCGAAGGGGACGCCCTCGACGCCGTCGTTGCCGCACGACAGACAATTTTCGATATTCTCGATCGTAAAGACCCGCGCCTGTTTGTCGTGGTAGGTCCCTGCTCGATCCACGATACCGAGGCCGCGCTCGATTATGCCCGCAGGCTCAAGGGACTGGCCGACAAAGTCGCCGATACGCTCTACATCGTTATGCGCGTGTATTTCGAAAAGCCGCGCACCTCGATTGGTTGGAAAGGTCTGATCAACGATCCGTATCTAGATGATTCGTTTAAGATAGAAGACGGGCTTCGCAAGGGGCGCGAGCTGCTGCTCGACATCGTCGACATCGGTCTGCCCACGTCGACCGAAGCGCTCGATCCGATTTCACCGCAGTATATGCAAGATATTATTTCGTGGTCGGCCATTGGCGCGCGCACGACCGAATCTCAGACGCACCGCGAAATGTCCTCCGGCTTGTCCTCGGCCGTAGGTTTTAAAAACGGCACAGACGGCGGTTTAACCGTGGCGGTCAACGCGATGCAGTCAGTATCCAACCCACATCGATTCCTCGGCATAAACAGCAAAGGGCAGGTATCGGTTGTTGAGACGAAGGGCAATCCTTATGGGCATGTCGTGCTGCGAGGCGGCAGCAACGGCCCTAACTACGACAGTGTGCATGTCGCGCAGTGCGAGCATGCGCTGTTAGAGGGCGGTGTTAACAACAATATTATGATCGACTGCAGCCACGCGAATTCGAATAAAGACCCGAATGTGCAGCCGCTGGTGTTGAAGGATGTGACTCACCAGATCATGGAGGGTAATCAGTCGATAATCGGCGTGATGATCGAAAGTAACATCAATGCGGGTAATCAGAGCATTCCCAAAGACTTGAGTGAGCTCAAGTACGGGGTCTCGGTGACCGATGCCTGTATCGATTGGGCTACGACCGAGACCGCCATACTCGAAATGGCAGACAAACTGCGGGACGTGCTACCTGCGCGAACGAGTTAGTCCTTAGCCAACGCTGGTGAGCATGATTCGCTCACCGTGCGCTTCGCGTTCTTCTTGCTGACCTGCAAGTATCCATTTTTGCACGAACGGATTATCCAGCAGCGTCTCTTTATAGGCATTGGCCTCGGCGCTGAGTTCGGCGCCATAGCTGTCGAAAACAATTGCAACCGATGCCATATAGCAATCGGCTATCGAGAAGCGACCAAACAGGTAGTTGCCATTTTCACCATAGCGGCGACGGCAGCAGCTCCAGATGGCATCGATGCGGGCGATTTCATCGCGCAGGGCGTCCGACGGCTTCATCGCAACCTTCGCTGAGCAGTTCATCGGCCAATCGCGCTTCAGGTTGGGGAACTCGGAGTGCATTTCGGCGCTTACCGACCGCGCCGTCGCACGTCGCTTAGCACCTGCTGGCCAGCCTGCGCCAAGCAGCACCTCCTCGGAGAGATACTCACAGATCGATAGCGAATCCCACACGGTAACATCGTGATGCTTCACAACGGGCACCTTGAGCGACGGCGAATAAGGACCCAGCTTCTCGGCGGTGTTATCTTGATACAGCGCGACCTGGATCTCTTCGAACTCGACGTCGTGCATATTAAGAAGCAGCCACGGGGCCAGTGACCACGATGAGTAGTTTTTATTACCTATAACGAGTCGCAGGTCATTCATAGCATCTCCGTCAAACTTTCTTTTTCCGATGGGAGCATTAAACCCGCACTTTGTAACTAAACACGCTGTGCTGAGGGGCTTGTTGCTGATTAAATATGGCAAAATGGTGGCAATTGCTACAAGCCGTGGGAATGCGCTGCGCGCCGGTCTTGGATTCGGGTATAGTCGCGGCAATCCTAGGAACTAACTAACGAGAGTGCGAAATGAGTAGACGTATCGCGATCGTCGAAGACGAAGCCGCAATCCGAGAAAACTACGCAGATGTACTGCGTAAGCAAGGTTACGAAGTGCAGACCTACGCCAACCGCAAAGATGCGATGGCAGCGTTCGATATGCGCCTGCCCAATCTCGCCATCATCGACATCGGTCTCGAGAACGAAATCGACGGCGGATTTACCCTCTGTCAGGCGCTGCGGTCGATGTCGGAAACCCTGCCCATCATCTTTCTCACCGCGCGCGACAACGATTTCGATACGGTTAGCGGATTACGCATGGGCGCCGATGACTACCTCACCAAAGACATCAGCCTGCCGCATCTCACCGCCCGCATCGCTGCGCTTTTTCGCCGTCAGGATGTTATCGATCAACCGCCTTCGCCCGAAAGCTTACTCCACCGCGGCAAGCTGGTGCTCGACATTGGTCGCTTAACCGTGACCTACGATGGGCATCCGATTGGCCTAACCGTCACAGAATTTTGGATGGTGCATGCACTCGCGAAATTCCCTGGTCATGTGAAGTCTCGTCAGGTGCTCATGCAAGAATCGAAAATATTTGTCGACGGCAGCACGATCACCTCGCACGTCAAACGTATACGCAAAAAGTTTTTGCTCATCAGCGAAGACTTCGACTGCATCGAAACCGTTTACGGGATGGGCTATCGTTGGAACATAACCGACGAGGCAGCCTAGCGTGAGTGTGCAAGTCAGCAGGAACCCGTTTGGCATTCGCTCCAAACTTGTTTTTATGTCCGCGTTTCTGCTTGTCATCCCGTGGCTGGGGTATCAATACATTCTCGAGATGGAAGAGTATCTGCGCCGCGGCCAAGAGCAAACCGTGTTGGGCACGGCACAGGCACTTGCCACCGCACTAAACGAGCGCCCCGAACTCTTCGACGAGGGTAGTTACGAGCCTGCGCGGCGCACCGAGGATCTCTATGTTTACCCAATCTTCTCCGCGCTGTCGTTAAACGACGGCTCGCTCGTCGATTGGGGCGAATATCAACGATACGAAGTTGCCTACGACGACAGCGCTTATTTGCGCACCGCAATTAACCCTTCGCGCTACTATGGGCGCGAAGACACGCTTAGCTACCGCACCATGGTGGGCTCACACAACGGCTCGCTCTACGCCTATTTTAAGGTGCGCGACGATGTCATCGTCTACCGCAGCCGCGACAGCCTGCGCGTCAATCGCTCCGATTTTCTGCGTATCTCTATGCTGAGCCGCGAGGGTAACGAAGTTAAACACTACATCGTCGCGCCCCACGAACCCGAATTTCTATATCCGTTCTCGGTCGACGAAAATTTTAGTAACCCCGTCCACGAGGAGCGCATAAGCGGTCAGTGGTATGAAACAGATGAGGGTTATGAGATAGAGCTGCAGATTCCCTTCGACATGCTCGGCTCGCGGCTGGGCTTTGCCTTGTTCGACGTCGATGATCCAGAGACTCGCGCCGTTTCTACCGCGATCGCAACCTATGACACCGCGACAATAAATGATCTCGGTTCGCTTCGGCTCCCCACGCCCGAAATCGATCGCATCGTAGCGGGCATGGGTCATGTGAACGCGCGCATTCAAGTAGTCGATCGCAGTGGGCGAGTATTGCTGACCGTTGGCGATATCCAAACCGCAACGGGCATCACTCTTATGCCGCCCACCGGCCTGCAGTCGAGCAACCCTGTTTTTGCGTTTATTCAGGAGAAAATTCTCAATCCTGTTTACTACCAGATACTCACAAAGCCCAGTAATGATTTTATTGATGAACTCTACTCCGGCGTTACCCGCGAGGGCGCACACATCGATGCCGCATTACAGGGCGAGGCTGTTACTCAGTTTCGCTCGCTGGCGAACACGCAGACTCGGCTGCTAGAGGCCGCACACCCCATTCTCGCCGATGGCGAAATTCTCGGCGCCGTGGTCGTCGACCAAAACATGAACGGGCTGCGCACCTTCCGCAATCAAGCGCTCGAGACGCTGTTTAATACCATCCTTGCCGTGATGCTCGTCGTTGTGCTGGGGCTCTTTTTGTTTGCCTCACGAATCTCGACGCGCATTCGCACGCTGCGCAACCAAGCCGAACGCATTATCGACGACTCGGGCAGGGTAAAAAATACAATGATTCCGTCGCGAAACTCCGACGAGATCGGAGATCTCTCACGCAGCTTTGCAAGCATTGTAGAACGCCTGTCTCAATACACTAGTTATCTCGAGAATATGTCATCTCGCCTGTCTCACGAGCTGCGTACGCCGGTTACCGTTGTGCGGAGTTCGATCGAAAATCTGTCCATGAACAGCAACGACCCCGAAACCGCCGTCTATGTTGCGCGTGCAGAGGAAGGGATAAACCGTCTCAACCTGATTCTTACGAGCATGAGCGAGGCGACGCGACTTGAGCAGATGCTAGAGACCTCTGATAAAGAAAAGATGGACGTGAATGCTGTAGTTTACGGCTGTGTCGAAGGCTACAAACTCGCGTATCCGAATTCGAAATTTGAACTCGCCACCGCGGACGAAAAGATGTTTATCAACGGCGTCCCCGAGTACATCGCCCAGCTTCTCGATAAACTCGCAGCGAACGCCGTTGAATTCTCCTACCCCGATCAGCCGATCGTGTTCCACTGCCGAACCCTTCGCGATCACATCCTCGTACGCGTCTCTAACGCAGGGCCATATCTTCCCGAGGAGATGAAAGACCGCGTCTTCGAATCGATGATCTCGGTGCGTCCGCAAGAGAAGCAAAAAGAACCGCATCTAGGCATGGGTCTTCATATCGCGCGCCTGATCGCCGAATATCACGGCGGCTCGATCCGCGCCGAAAATCGCATCGATGTCGAAGGTGTGAGCATCGGGGTGGTTTTCCCTAAGTTTTATAAATAAAGATAAACCGCTACAAAAAAGGCGCATTCAGCAAGCCGAATGCGCCTTGATCATTCAGAAGACTTCAGCAATCAGTGCTCATCGAGCGCCGTGAGATGTTCTTCTTCGAAATGCTTCGACAGCCACTGGCGCAGCGGTACAAGCAGGGCGATAAGCAGCGGGAACAGAATGCCCAGCGAGCTGCTCTTTAGAACCCACAGTGTCGCAAGCGCGCCGATCTGAATGAGCGTGAAGATGTTGATGACCTTTATCGGCACCTTCTTAATATAGCCTTCGGTAGGATAGAGGTGCTTGTCGATCATCCACAGCTTCACGCGCGCAAAAATGTCCGTGCCGTTAAGCGTCGTATAGCCCATAAATAAGAACAGGCCAAACAGCACTTCCATCGGGATC
>JALRKV010000090.1 GCA_023254735.1 Pseudomonadales bacterium
GCGAAATGCGTTTGATTGAGGCTCATCCTACTCCGGGGTAACTGAATGAAAGCTGAAGCAATGCCCGCAATCGATTGACGCCGGGCATCTACATGACACCACTAGCACTCCGTTTCTGCATGCATTAGAATAATTAATTAAGCCATTGTTAAAACAAGAAAATAAATCGGCAGGGACACCACACAGAATGCAAAAGAATCCATATCTCATCGCGATACTGTCAACAGCGCTACTCGCTTTCCCTCTCTACAAACTAACGAGCGCGAACTACACATTAACTCCTGACGACCTTCCCATCAGCCTGATCTTGGTGGCAACCGTAGCACTCCTCTCGGCACTTTTCGCACGCCCGAGCACTGCCGTTAAATCCAATCGAGGCGGCAAGAAATCCCGCAGCCGCAGCGTCGCTCCCAGCACTAAGCCCGCGAAACAAGGCAAGCGCGAGCAAGGAGAGGTTAAGTGGTTCAACTCCACCAAGGGATTCGGCTTTATTACAAGGGATAGCGGTGAAGATATCTTTGTTCACTTTCGCTCTATCCGCGGCGAAGGCCATCGAACGTTAAAAGATGGAGAACGAGTAGAATTTATCGTAAGCGATGGGGACAAAGGGCTGCAGGCCGACGACGTCGTTGCTATTTGATTTCGATCTTTAGGTGATCACTCGTCAGGCGATTAATAGTGCGGCGGCCTCTCGTCAACTGGCTCCCCATTGCCAACGCGGTCGCGCTCACGCAACCCTTCTAGCTGCTCTTTGCAGCTTTTGAGCTGCGCCGCCAACTCCATGATCTGACGCCCCTGTACCGCAACCACATCGTTGAGCTGCTGAAGGGTATCTTCTTGAAAACTGAATTTCTCCTCTAACGCAGTTATTCGGCTAAACACTTCAATGCTTCCATCACGCTCTGTCATCGCCTAACCCTCTCCGGATTCGCTTATTTTTTCGCCCGTCTTACCCCTAAGCACACTTTAAGGGTGCGGCCCCATTTGAAACATCGTAACACTGATGCCACTTTTATATTCATGATACAGTTGGCTCTATTGTGTTTTCTCGTCGCAGGACCATTACATGCATTCATCAGATTCATCGCCTCGTCAAACTACCCAGTCTCATGCTCCCTCTGACTCTGTCACCGGCTCGGTGTCTGATTCAGCATCAACACCTCAGGAGACTGGCAAGGCGCCGATCAACTGGACGAATATGATCCTATTCACGGTTACGCCGGCGCTCGCAGTCACACTCGTTCCCGCCTACGGCTGGATCGAAGGCTACGATGCATTCGAGTGGAGCATGTTTGCCGTGATGATGGTTTTCTGCGGCATGTCCATTACCGCAGGCTATCACCGCCTGTGGTCGCATAAAACCTATGAGGCACACGCGTCAGTTCGGTTCCTCTTCGCGCTGGGCGGTGCATTCGCCTTGCAGAACGATGTGCTTAATTGGGCATCCGATCACAGGCGCCATCACCAGCATGTAGACAATAATGACAACGATCCCTATTCGGCTGGTCGCGGTTTTTGGTTCTCGCATATTGGCTGGATTTTGCGCCACTACGACAGCGCGAAAGACGATTTTTCGAATGTAAAAGACCTGCAGCGAGATCCGATTGTCATGTGGCAGCACAGAAACTATCTTCTCCTCGTGCTAATTATGAACATCGGGCTTCCTGCCTTCATCGGCTTTCTTCATGGCGATATCATTGCGGGTCTGCTTTTGGGCGGCCTGCTTCGTCTCGTATTGAGCCAGCATGCGACCTACTTCATAAACTCGTTGGCGCATATGTGGGGCACACGTCCTTATAGCGACAGCAGCTCGGCTCGCGACAACACGCTTCTCGCGCTCATTACCTACGGCGAGGGCTACCATAATTATCACCATACCTTTCAGTGGGACTATCGGAACGGCATTCGTTGGTGGCATTTTGATCCTACAAAATGGTTGATTCGCTCGCTCGAGCGCGTGGGTCTTGCGAGTGGCTTGAAGCGCTGCGCGCCTGACAAAATCGAGCGAGCTAAGCTCGAAAGGCAGTTCCAACTTGCGGCGCAAAAATGCGAGCGTTTAGCAGTCGAAGGCGATTGGCGTTCGCGACTCGAAGCAGAATATGAGGCAATTCTTCACACGGTTCAGCAGTGGGCAGAACACAGGCAAGCCTGGTACGAAGCGAAGGGAAAAGAACTGCAAGAGCACCTCTCGCATCTCGAGAGGCAGCAGCTTAAGGCCCACTACCTCGAATTCAAATACAAATTAAAATTGCAGAAGCAGCGCTGGCAAATAGTCGTGCAAACCCTCGCGACTCCGGAGCCTCGAATCGCCTAACAACCTTTTGGCATGCGACGTTTTTGCATCCAACCAAGGCGCACTGCACTAAACGTAGATCAATTGGAGTAGTCAACATGAGCAATCAGATGACAAGAATGAGAATAACGATGCCCGCCAGCAGACACCACCGCGGTGGCCGAAACCTTGTGAATCGGCTCGCTCTCTGCTGCGCTCTTTTGTTTTCACCGGTTTTCGCTCAGGCCGTCGAGGAAGGGGACATGGCGCCAAGTTTTATCCTGCCTTCGATCTACTCCGATAAGCCAGATATCAACCTTGAAGCACTCAGAGGCAAGACTGTTTATGTCGACTTCTGGGCCTCATGGTGTGCCCCCTGCCTGCGCTCGATGCCGGCTTATAACGAACTCTATAATCGTTACCACGAACAGGGGTTAGAGTTCGTCGCAATAAATGTCGACAACCCGATCGAAGATGGCCTCGACTTTCTTCTCGACACGCCGCTAGATTTTTTGATTCCTTCCGACCCCGACGGAGAAGTAACCGAACGGTTCGGCGTCGTTGGCATGCCCACTTCGTATCTCATTGATCCTACGGGCAAGGTGAGGCTCGTTCACATGGGGTTCCGAGACGGAGATATGGTGGAGATAGAGGCTGCAATTCAGGCCGTTCTGGCTGAGTAATACCAAGGCTAAATTAGTCTCAGGGGCGCCTCGTCGAGCAAGGCTAACTGTTCGCGCAGCTCCAGAATGTGCTCCGCCCAGTAGCGCTGAGTATTAAACCATGGAAAGCTAAGCGGAAACGCCGGATCACTCCAGCGTCGACCCAACCAGGCACTGTAATGCATCAAGCGCAGTGCTCGCAGGCTCTCTATTAGGCTCAATTCCGACGGCACAAAATCGAAAAATTCGTTGTAGCCCTCAACCAACTCGATGAGCTGCTTCTGCTGCTGATCTCTATCGCCTGAGAGCATCATCCACAAATCCTGCATGGCAGGCCCCATCATCGTGTCGTCGAAGTCGACAAAATGTGGGGTATCGTCTCGCCACAGCACATTACCCATATGACAGTCCCCGTGCAGCCTTAGCATGCGAAGGGGACCGTGAGCATCGAATCGCGCCGCGACTTCGGTAAGCAAATCCGCACTAAGCGTCTCATAAGCGCGTTGCAAATCGCCCTCGAGAAAGCCACTTTGGAGCAAAAACTCTCGACTCTCATTCCCTAAGCGCTCAATGCTTAATTCGCCGCGATGGGCAAATCCGACGCGTGCGCCGACTGCATGAATGCGTGCGACAAAGCGGCCCATCGAGACCAGATCATCGGGATTTTCAAGGTTGACTGCGCGGCCAGCTAAACGCTCGAAGAGGGAGAAGCGAAAGCCCTCAAAGACGAAAATTGTCTCCTCTTCGAGAATGATTGGGGCAGCGACGGGAATCTCGAGACTATTTAACTCTGCAATAAAGCCGTGTTCCTCTCGGATCTGTGCATCGCTCCAGCGACGAGGACGGTAGAACTTTACGATCAGGCTGCTGCCGTCTTCGAGGCCTACCTGATACACCCTATTCTCATAGCTATTGAGGGCGAACACGCGCGCATCCGCCGCGTATCCGAGTGACTCGACAGCGCTCAATACGAGATCTGGGCTCAACGATGCAAAGGGGTGAGATTGCGCACTCGCTCGGGGCGGTGGGCTCTGCGCCAACGCGACATTGCCGTTAACCGAAGCCTCTGCCCTATCACGACTACCCTTGCCTATTTCGATAGTGGCGATGCTACTTGTCCTTAGAGTCAGGCTTGCCACCCACAAGCGACATGGGGAATGGCGAGACGTTGTCGCCATTGCTGATCTTACTTACGCCCGATTTTTCGACTTCATCGATCCGAATGATGGCCTGCATGGGGATGAAGCTGCGGCGTACGCCGGTAAACTCTGTTTTAAGTCTTTCCTCAGAGGGATCGACCAGGACTTGGCTGCGTTCATTAAAAACATAGTCCTCCACCTCGATAAAGCCGTAGAGGTCGCTCTGATAGACCTGCTTTACGAAGACCTCATATACCTTACCTTGATTAAGGAAGGTGACTTTATATATTTCCGAGGCATTATCCATCTAAATCATACTCTTAAAGCCGCATTCTTATGCGGAGACTAAAGTTTAGGGCCTACTAAAAACTGTGTGCGCGTACCGAATGAGTGAGCGCAAGGGCAATATTTGGCTAATTCACTAATTTTCAATGCATTATGCGTGAATTCCTAGTTAAGTACCGCAACTTTTTACTGCTATAATCTCGCCCTCGTTGGACTCTCCTCCTTTTCGTGACCAGATTCTTTCATCTGTCACAGTAACGCGAGAGACTGAGGCCAAATTCTTACCGATCGACAGCGCTGCCGCGTCGCTAACGCAGAGTCACCACCGGCAGCAGGAGTTATCATGACCGTTCAAATCCAAGACCCACAGTCGGTCTTGCCTATCGCCACCGACAAGCCCGCCAAGGTCAAGTCGAATAACGGCCGCCGCGTCTATATCAAGACCCATGGTTGCCAGATGAACGAATATGACTCAGCGCGCATGCTAGATCTACTCAAAGACGATGAGGGCGCGGTGTTGGTAGACGAACCAGAGCAGGCAGACGTGCTCCTGCTCAATACCTGCTCGATACGAGAAAAAGCACAGGAGAAAGTCTTCCATCAACTCGGTCGCTGGCGCCTGCTAAAGGAAAAAAATCCTGCGCTGAAAATTGCTGTGGGAGGCTGCGTTGCGAGTCAGGAAGGCGCCGCAATTGGCAAGAGAGCACCCTATGTCGATGTGGTGTTCGGGCCCCAGACCCTCCATAAATTACCCGACATGCTGAGCCGCTCGATACCCGGCTCACCCCTTGTCGACATAAGCTTTCCAGAGATTGAAAAATTCGATCATTTGCCGCAACCAGAAGCGACCTCATGCCAAGCGTTCTTATCGGTCATGGAAGGTTGCAGTAAGTATTGCAGCTTCTGTGTCGTACCCTACACGCGCGGCGAAGAGGTGAGCCGACCGCTCGATGACGTTTTGGCAGAGGCATTCCATCTTGCCGAGCAGGGTGTACGCGAAATTAATTTGCTGGGACAAAACGTTAACGCCTACCGCGGTCTTAGCGATAGCGGTGATATTGCCGACCTCGGGCTTCTGATAAAGTATATGGCGAGCATCGATGGCATCGACCGCCTTCGCTTCACCACCTCTCACCCTATCGAGTTCAGTGAAAACCTCATCCAAACCTACGCACAGGTGCCTGAACTCGTAGACCATCTTCATCTGCCTGTGCAGAGTGGCTCAGACCGCATCCTCGCAGCGATGAAACGAGGCCATACTGCTCTCGAATACAAGTCTATTATTCGCAAGATTCGCGCGATTCGTCCCAACATAAGCCTGTCCTCAGATTTCATCGTGGGCTTTCCGGGCGAAACAAATCGTGACTTCGAAGATACAATGAAACTCATCATAGAAATCGGCTTCGACACGTCGTTTAGCTTTATTTACAGTGCGCGCCCCGGCACGCCAGCAGCCGAACTACCGGATGAAACGCCGGAGCAGGAAAAGAAGCATCGCCTCGCTACGCTCCAATCACAGATTCTGATGCAAGCCAACGCGATCAGCGCAAGCATGGTCGGCAGTGAACAGCGCATCCTCGTCACTGGCGTGTCTAAGAAGGATCCAAGGGATCTGCAGGGCCGTACAGAAAATAATCGAGTGGTTAACTTCCGCTGCGATGATGCATCGCTGATCGGCGGTTTTGCGACAACTAAAATTACCGACGCGCTACCCAACTCCCTCTTGGGAACTCTTGTTTAATTCTGACAGCCTACTCGGCGACAGAACCTTCGAATTAGGAACGCATGACAGCAGACACTTCGATTAGCAATCACATAGAACTCGAGCCCGACAGCGCCGCTCGCCTCGCCAACCTCTGCGGACGCCTCGACGAACATCTGCGACAGATAGAGAATCATCTTGGAGTCAAAATCACCCACCGTGGCAATAGCTTCAAAATCACGGGGAATGAGGCTGCGGTTAATGCCACGTCCTCCGCACTCGCGCATCTTTATGCGGAGACCGCGACGGGTGAGACACTCAATCCTAATGCCATTCATCTGGCGCTGGGAGAAACCTCGCAAGCGCTCGACGGAAACGCAGACACTCCAGCCGAGACTTCAAGCGGCGTATTTATTCGCACCCCAAAGTCGTCGGTGAAGCCCCGCAGCCCTCATCAGCGTGAGTATGTAGAAAGCATTCGTCGCCATGACATCAATTTCGGCATCGGCCCCGCAGGCACAGGGAAAACTTACCTGGCCGTTGCCTGCGCGGTAGAGGCGCTCGTTAGCGAACGCGTGAACAGACTCTTGTTAGTTAGACCCGCGGTCGAGGCAGGGGAAAAGCTCGGCTTTCTACCCGGAGATCTTGCACAGAAGATCGATCCTTATCTGCGCCCTCTCTACGATGCGCTTTATGAAATGCTGGGCTTCGAACGTGTGGGTCGACTCATTGAGAAAAGCGTTATCGAGGTAGCTCCGCTTGCGTATATGCGCGGTCGCACGCTCAACAACTCGTTCATCATCTTAGACGAAAGCCAAAACACCACAACTGCACAGATGAAGATGTTTCTCACTCGCATCGGTTTCGGCTCGACTGCGGTCATCACAGGTGATGCCACGCAGATCGACCTCCCCAAAGGCGAGCGTTCGGGGCTAATTCAGGCAGCTCATATTCTTAAGGACATCGACGGCATTAGCTTTAGCCACTTCAACTCAAAAGATGTCGTTCGGCACAGGCTCGTGCAGAAAATTGTCGAAGCCTATGATCAGCACGACCTCAAGAGCGTCACCTCGCTACCTCATCAAGATTCCCGCGGTGATTCATCGCGCAAGAGCGATAGAGAAGAAAGCAGGCATGACCGAGAAAACTAGCTTGGCCCGAGCGCCTCTTGTTGCCGTCGAGATCAGTTCGGCGTGGGGGGAAGACAGCGCGGCAGCCGAGGCGTTACCTAACTGGTTGCCTGACCCCGCGTTTTGCGAAAACTGCCTGAGCAGTGGCATTAGGCTGCTGCGGCTGCAAGGTCTTCAAAGCGCGAGTCGTCAAGACGACGCTACCCAACCATTGAACGCCGAACATCCGCCCTCCTTACTACAGACCTACAGCGTCAGCCTCCGCTTCGCCGAGGGTGTCGAGTCGAAACAGCTCAATACGACCTATCGAGGCCGGAGCAATCCTACCAATGTCCTTTCGTTTCCCATCGCTGAAGAATCCGCACAGTGGCTAACGCCACGAGAGTTCGGGGGTTCGGGGAATGCCGAGGGCGCGAATAGCGAGGCTGCACCTCTAGGCGAGCTCGTTTTATGCCCTAGCATTATTGAGAGCGAAGCATCGGCCCAGCACAAGAACCTCGAGGATCATTGGGCACATCTCCTACTTCATGGGTTATTTCACCTACTCGGTTTCGATCACATCGAAGAAGACGAGGCAGAGGAAATGGAATCACTGGAAATAGAGACGCTAAGAAGCCTTGGAATCCCAAATCCGTATTTGTTAGATTAATTGCCTAAATAACCGTTTAACGAGTCCGTTTAGTGGGCTTTGTTTATTGGCCCAGCCGCGATCACAGGAGCAGCAGAGAGAAATGTCAGACGACCAATCACCCCTCGATCCGAGACCAAAATCTTGGATCGATAAAATTGCACATTACTTCTCAGACGAGCCAACAGACACAAAGAGTCTACTCGAACTCATTCGCAATGCAGAGCAAGACAAGGTACTCGACGCCGATGCGCTAAGCATCATCGAAGGGGCGCTACAGGTATCTAGCATGCAGGTGCGAGACATCATGATCCCCCGGACACAGGTGGTGACAGTTCCCTCCGATTTGGGGCTAAACGAAATCATCGAACTAATAACAAAAGCATCGCATTCTCGATTCCCTGTGATAGGGGAAACTATCGACAATATAGTCGGCATACTGCTTGCCAAAGATCTACTCCCCGCCATGCTGAACCAAAGCAATACACGCTTCGACATTAAAGACGTAGTCCGCCCTGCTACCTTCGTGCCTGAGAGCAAAAGACTTAATGTGCTCCTAAAAGAATTTCGCGAAACGCGCCAGCATATGGCAATTGTCATCGACGAATATGGCAATGTCGGCGGCGTTGTTACCATCGAGGACGTGCTCGAGCAAATAGTCGGTGAGATTGAAGACGAACACGACGTGGATGACGACAGCTTTATCAAGAAATTCGACGAGCATAATCACATCGTGAAGGCGCTCACGCCTATCGATGAATTCAATGAGTATTTTTCTACTGACTTCAATGAACAGGAATCGGCCACCATCGGCGGCCTGGTTTTACAGCGCTTTGGGCACATCCCTGAGCGCGATGAGACGACTCGCATCGGCAACTTTACGATTACCATCCTAAACGCCGATAGCCGGCAGATAAAACTATTAAAAGTGACGACTGAAACGGAATAGTCGCTCATCGACCAAGCGGAGTCCTGTTTACCGCGCGCGAGCTAAGGTATCCTTAGAAGCCGTGGAGGTCATACCCTCACCTACACCTATGAAAGCGTCTGCCGAGGATTTGGCGAACGCGCAAAGACTACAGAGACAGCATGAAGACCATCGACGAGAACTACCCCGCACAAGATGTAGAAATTGCCGCACAGGCTTACTGGGACGCTCACGACTGTTTTAAAGTGACCGAAGACCCAAACAAAGAGAAATTCTACTGCTTATCTATGTTCCCCTACCCAAGTGGCCACCTCCACATGGGCCATGTGCGTAACTACACCATCGGTGATGTCATTTCGCGCTACCAGCGCATGCTCGGTAAGAACGTTCTACAGCCCATGGGCTGGGACGCCTTCGGCCTCCCCGCAGAAAATGCGGCAATGAAGAACAACGCCGCACCCGCAGAATGGACCTACGGCAATATCGACTACATGCGCGAGCAATTGAAGCGCCTAGGCTACGCCTATGACTGGAGCCGCGAAGTGGCGACCTGCCACCCTGACTACTATCGCTGGGAACAGTGGTTCTTTACTCGACTTTTCGAGCAGGGCCTAGTCTACAAAAAAGAGGCAGAGGTAAACTGGGATCCGGTTGATCAGACCGTGCTTGCCAACGAGCAAGTTGTCGATGGTCGCGGCTGGCGCTCGGGCGCTCTGGTCGAACGCCGTAAAATCCCCCAGTGGTTCATCAAGATTACCGATTTCGGTGACGAACTGCTCGACGACCTCAACAAACTCGACGGCTGGCCTGACAAAGTAAAGACCATGCAGGCAAACTGGATCGGTCGCTCCGAGGGCGTCGAACTCGACTTCACTGTGCAAGACGAGGCGGACACAGCGCTGAGCACGCTATCCGTTTACACGACAAGGCCAGATACGCTTATGGGCGTGAGTTACGTCGCCGTGGCGGCGCAGCACCCTCTGGCACTCAAGGCTGCCGAAACAAATCCAGCCCTTGCGAAGTTCATCGCCGAACAAAGCAACATCAAGGTTGCCGAGGCAGAGATGGCGACGATGGAAAAACTCGGTATGGACACAGGACGCCGAGCAATCCATCCGTTAACCAACGAAACTGTGCCGATCTATGTCGCTAATTTTGTCCTCATGAACTACGGATCGGGAGCCGTCATGGCTGTTCCGGGCCACGATCAACGAGACTGGGAGTTCGCGCAAAAATACTCGCTTCCCGTGCATCAAGTCATCGCACCCGCCGCTGGCGAGGAATGCGACCTAAGCGTGGCTGCCTATACCGAAAAAGGCACACTCATCAATTCGAACGAATTCGATGGGCTAGATTTCGAACAGGCCTTCGCTGCCATCGAAGCCAAGCTATCGGGCATGGGCAAAGGCAAGAAAACGGTTAATTTCAGGCTACGTGACTGGGGTGTGTCGCGTCAGCGCTACTGGGGCGCGCCGATTCCTATAATTCACTGTGACACCTGCGGCGCCGTTCCCGTGCCAGATGATCAACTACCCGTGCGCCTCCCCGAAGACATCAAGATGGACGACGGAGGCTCGCCACTGGGCAAACTAGCCGAGTTCGTCAACACCGAGTGCCCTCGCTGCAAAGCGCCGGCAAAACGTGAAACCGATACGTTCGACACGTTTATGGAGTCGTCGTGGTATTACGCCCGCTACGCCTGCCGCGACCAAGATAACGCAATGCTCGACGAACGCGCTGACTATTGGCTCCCTGTGGACCAATATATCGGCGGCATTGAGCACGCGATTCTGCACCTACTCTACGCTCGCTTTTTCCATAAGCTGATGCGTAATGCAGGTCTGGTGACCTCAGACGAACCCTTTGCGCAATTATTGACCCAAGGCATGGTGCTCAAAGACGGCACCAAAATGTCTAAGTCCAAAGGTAATACAGTCGACCCTCTGTCGCTAATCGAACGCTACGGCGCCGACACCGTTCGGATGTTTACAATGTTCGCGGCACCACCCGAGCAGTCACTCGAATGGTCAGACAGCGGCGTTGAAGGCAGTCATCGTTTCCTCAAACGACTCTGGCGCATAGTCGCTAATCACACACCGGTCAGCCGCGTAGATTTTGCTAAAGAAACGCTGAACCCAGATCAGCAGGCGCTGCGCTTCAAAACCCATCAAACACTTGAAAAAGTGACCGACGATTTCGGCCGAAGACATACCTTCAATACCGCTATCGCCGCGACCATGGAGTTATTGAATGCCGTTTCCAAATACGCGGAGGCTAATACAAGCGAAGTCGATAAGGCGGTAATGCAAGAAGCTCTCGAGATTTCTATTGCCATGCTCGCCCCAGTGGTTCCACATTTCTGCCATGCGCTCTGGAGCTATCTAGGTGGTGAAGGCGCTGTTATGGATGCCGCGTGGCCGGAGGTCGATAGCCGCGCTCTGGTTCAGGACACGATGACAATGGTCATTCAGGTGAATGGCAAGTTACGCAGTAAGTTAGATGTTGCCAAAGACACAAGCAAAGAACAGCTAGAGGCGCTAGCGCTTGCAGACGATACGGTGCGAAAATTTATTGCTGAGCTTACGGTTCGAAAAGTTATTGTCGTGCCAGGCAAGCTTATAAATGTCGTCGCGACTTAGATCGGCGCCGTTGGGAGAGTCAGGAGACGCTATATGCAGTCTTTCACGCACGTAAGTCACTGGCTGCCGAGATGCGGCATTGCATTTGCGCTCACACTTGCGCTCACCGCCTGTGGGTATAGCCTGCGTGGCAGCGAGCAGGCGACTACCACGCTTTCTCAGATCGACTTAATCACCTCAAGCCCGAGTGACCCTCTGGTTATTGAGCTGACCGGCGCGCTTGAGGCACTCTCTGTCGATGTTACCGTCACTAGCGACGGTGCGACGCAAGATGCCACCTCGATCGTTTTGAAGGTGGGTGACGAGCGCCTGGATCGACGCGCCGTATCGGTCAACTCGCGGGCGCGTGCCGCACAGTACGAACTCTCTCTTAGCACTCAACTCACACTTTCAGTTGCCTCGACAGTCGTCTTGGATGCCGTCGAAGTCAGTGTGCAAAGCGAGTATTTTGAAGAGATCGAGAACCTCGCGGGCACTCAGGACGAAATCACGCTTCTCACTCAAGAGATGCGCCGCAGCCTTGTGCTGCAAATAATTCGGCGCGCTAGCGCAGCGATTCGGTGAGGAAGCAAGTTTGGAAATAAGCTCCGGACAGCTCAATGCTCAGCTAAGGCCTCCTAACCGAGCGCTCTACTGGGTGTCCGGCGACGACCCTCTCCTCATGCTCGAAGCGGGCGACGCAATTCGTTCTTTCCTTCGAAAACAGGGTTTCGAACAGCGCGACCTATTCCATGTAGATAAAAATTTCGATTGGAATAACTTCTTCCAGCTCACGAGCAGCCTTTCTCTATTCGCAGAAAAACGTGTCATCGAACTACGATTCGCTTCCGCAAAGCCTGACGAAGAAGGCAAGAAGGCACTGCAGCATTTTATCGACAATCCGAGCACCGATATCGCAGTCATGATTATCGGACCGAAACTAGACAAAGCCACCACCTCAACAAAGTGGTTCGCCAACCTTATGGCCAATGCGCTATTAGTTAAAGTTTGGCCACTAAAACGCGAGGAACTTCCGAACTGGCTTAACACGAGACTCAAAGCTGCCGGAATATCAGCGAGCAGAGACGCCGTCGCGATGCTTGCTGACAGAGTTGAGGGAAACCTGCTTGCGGCAGTGCAGGATATAGAACGAATAAAGTTAGCCTACGCAGACAATAACGGCACAGCAAAGCAGTTAGAGGCGAGCGATATCGTCGACTTTGTGAACGATAATTCTCGGCTCACGAGTTTTGACTTAATCGACGCGACGCTTCTCGGGGAGACGAGTCGAGCTCAAAAAATTCTTCAAGGATTGAGAGCCGAAGGTGTGCACCCCCTGCCGATTCTGGCAACTTTCACGCGCGAGCTCGATAGCCTCTTGCCGATGCTGGCGCAAAAAGAGCAGGGACAAACGAGTGAGGTGATTATGCGAAACGCACGCGTTTGGTCCAACCGCAAGACTGCGGTAAAAAGTAGTCTGGCTCGCCTAAGCAAATCCGAGGCTTGGCAGTTGCTCCATCACGCACGGTTAATCGATGGCGCGATTAAGGGCATGAATCTAGCGAACCCTTGGGACGAACTCAGCCTACTCTCACTCAGACTAAGTGGCGCTTCGCCCACTTCGAAGCGCCGCTAGGCGAAAGATTCCTCAGCGTGGCTACTGCAGACCTCGTCTAAGCAGAAGCGGCTCGATGGACGCCTCTCTCCCTCTAAAGTCCATAAACAAACTCATAGCATCACGGCTGCCACCCTTGGAAAGCAAAGTATTTCTAAAATGGTCACCGTTGGCTCGGAGCAATCCCCCATTCTCTTTAAACCATTCGACGCTGTCGGCATCTAGCACTTCGCTCCAGATGTAAGAGTAGTAGCCTGCCGAATAGCCTCCCATAATGTGTGAAAAATAGGCGCTTTTATAGCGTGGGGGAACCTGTCTGATATCCAGTCCAGCCCTAGCCAACGCGTCCGCTTCAAATTGAGGAATCTGATCGGCGCTGGGCACTTCATTGGGCGCCAACTGGTGGAGCGCCTGATCAAGAACCGAGGCGGCTAAATACTCCGATGTCGAGAAGCCTTGATTAAATTTCTGGGCCGAAAGCACTTTATCGAGCAGCGCCTGGGGCATGGGCTCTCCGGTTTCGTAATGTACGGCGTAATTGGCGAGCACTTCCGGCCACGTCGCCCACATCTCATTCACCTGTGACGGGTATTCAACGAAGTCACGAGGTACCGACGTGCCGGAAAAATACGGATATTCAACATCGGAGAACAACCCATGCAGCGCATGTCCAAATTCGTGGAAAAGCGTCGTCACTTCGTCGAAGGTCAGGAGCGTCTCTACACCCTCCGCAGGTTTTGTTATGTTTAGATGATTCGCGACGACGGGGCTGGTTCCCATCAGACCATTCTGCGGCACGTAAGCGTTCATCCACGCACCGCCGCGCTTAGTAGGACGAGCATAGAAATCGCCGATAAAAATACCCAACTTAGTCCCTGCTGCATCGAATACATCGAAGACACGAACATCATCTTGGTAGACCGGCAGATCAAACCTCTCGGCGAAAGTGATTCCGTAAAGCTTCTCTGCAGCAAAGAAAACACCGCGCTTGAGCACATTATCCAGCTCGAAATAGGGGCGTAGCTGTGATTCATCAAACGCGTAGCGCTGCTGTCGCAGCTGCTCGCTGTAGAACTGCCAATCCCACGCCTCCAGCTCGAAGTCTTCTCCACTGGACTCAATTATCTCTTGCAGGTCTTCCGCTTCGCGTCTTGCATTCGCAGCAGCGGGAGGCGCGAGCGAAGCTAGTCGCGCATTAACCGCATCGACCGTGAGCGCCGTGGCGTCTTCGAGCACATAGTCAGCATGGGTTGGATAGCCTAAGAGATTGGCCCGCTCCGCTCGCAGTCGAAGCACTGTAGACAACACCTGCCTATTATCAAACTCCCCTCCACGGGTTCCGCGTGCGACGGACGCGCGATGAATCGCCTCTCGAACCTTGCGATTTTGCAGACTACTCAGCGCGGGTTGACCACTCGTGTTAAGGAGAGGCAATACATATTTCCCGTCATAGCCTCTCTCGCCCGCCTCCTTTGCCGCAGCAACGATGAGCGCCTCATCAAGGCCGGCTAGCTCTTCGCGAGTGTCGACCACGACAGCCATCGCGTTAACTTCATTGAGCACGTTTTGACTAAACTGTGTCTGCAACAGAGCCAACTCAGCGTTGATCTCTTTTAAGCGGCGCTGCTGCTCCGGACCGAGCGCTGCGCCTGCGCGGACAAAGTCGGTGTAATACTGTTCAACCAAACGCAGCGCTTCAGCATCCAACCCAAGCTCTGTTCTACGCGCAAAGACACTCTCAACACGGGCGAATAATTTGGGATTCAAAACAATCGAGTCGTCGTGTGCGGCGAGTTCAGGCGCGATTTCCTGCTGTATTCTCTGCAGTTCATCGTTGGTGTGCGCGCCCGCGAGCGCGAAAAAGACGCGACTCACTCTATTGAGTAACTGCCCTGAGACTTCAAGTGCCAAAAAGGTATTCTCAAAACTTGGTGCCGCATCCTGCTCGGCAATCGCCTCCGCTTCAGCCTTTTGCTGCGCCATGCCGGCTCTGAAAGCGGGCAAATAGTGCTCGCTTTTTACCCTGTCGAAGGGTGGATACTGAAGATCGAGATCGCTCTCTTCGGCAAAAGGATTAGCCTCAAGAGGAATCGAGATCGTGGTCTGCGCAGCTATGGAGGCGCTGGTCAAACCTACCGCGATCGCAATACATGCAAGTGATACTTTCATTGTCGAGCCTCTCTTTTGATCCGAATTTTTAACTCTCATTGCTCCGCATTTCCTCATCCGCACCCTTGCGCGGCCTCGGCAAAAAGAGCATTAAATCTATAAGTCGCTTCGTAATTTGGCTTCATCTTAGTGAAGCCAATACGTCGTAGTCCTATTGTAAATAAACAATGATGATGGCCGCCGGACAAATAAAACGAATATAGAACGGCCAAACCCTCCAAAAGAAGCCGGACGCCGCTTGCGGTGAACCCTGCTTAATCTCTTCAAGGATAGCCGAGCGATTCCATATCCAACCGGTGAACAGACAGAAAAACAGCCCCAGCAATGGCTGACTCATTTCAGTAGTTACGGTGACCACCCATTCGAACAGCAAGTCGAAATTAAACACGATCACGAGCGAAATCACTGCAATTATCGAGCCGAGCAGCATTGCTGCCGCGGGTCTGCGAACCCCTTGAGACTCAACGACAAACGAGACCGGCACCTCGAGCATAGATATCGACGACGTGAGCGAGGCGATTGTCATCAGCGCGAAAAAGGCGAAAGCGACGAAGCCGCCGATAGCCCCCATATTGTCGAACAGTGCCGGCAACACTGAAATGATCAGGCCAGGACCGGCGATCAAGCCGCCCTGAGCATCGAAAATCTCAACACCGCTTGCGAGCGCTACATACATGGCAGGTAAAATGAGGAGGCCTGCAAGTACTGCTATTCCCACATCGAGTAGCGCAACAAGACTTCCGATTACAGGCAGATTTTCGTTCTTGCTAATGTAAGAGCCGTACACGAGCATCGTGCCTACGCCGAGGGACAGTGAAAAGAACGCTTGCCCCATAGCGCTGACGAGAAGCCCTGGCTTGGCGAAGACAGTAAAATCTGGCACCAAATAAGCGCGCAGACCCTCCATAGCACCCGGCAGCGTAAACACGTAGCCAATTAGCAACACGAGAATAAGAACCAAAGACGGCATCAACCGAGTGGCCCACTTCTCGATTCCTTCCTTGACCCCTGCACTAATAATAAAAATAGTCAGTAGCATGAAGCTGATAACAAAAATTGAATTGCGCAGGATACCGTCAACCGTCAACCAATCTGACAGGGCCTCTAAACCAGCGACGTCTGCAATCGGCTGCAGTAAAAAAGCTAGCATCCAACCGCTGACAATGGCGTAAAAACTCAGAATAAAGCTCACGGTCACTATGCCTAGTCCGCCTACCACCGAACCAAATAACTTACTCTTAGGACCCGTAGCGATGGTTCTCAGCGCCGTTACGCCATTAGCACGCGCGTGACGACCTATTATCAGTTCTGCCATCAGTGCGGGATAGGCTAGAGCAAACGCGAGCAAGAGGTAGGCAAATAGAAACGCTGCACCACCGTTGCTTGCTGCGTTGGTAGGAAACCCCCAGATATTACCCAGACCGACTGCCGAGCCTGCGGCGGCCATGAGAAAGCCGAATCGAGATGAGAATTCGCCGCGTGGACTCGCCATAGATTTTATCCTTTTACACGTTTGCGCTGCTCGTCCGGCAGAATTCGACGCTGTTTGGTGTTCCTAATTGCTCAAAAATGACTAGGGTTGCTCGTAGGAGTCGAGCAGAAATCGCGCCCTTGCGGGGTCAATTAACTTAAATACCACGTTAGAAATGACACTTACCGAACCATTTAAATTCACTTCGAGTGAAGGAATAGTAAACCGACCCACGTTGCTGTCGAATGTAGCTATACCATCGAATGCTGCCTGCCTCGGTATAACGCTCTCTTGATTCGCCTGAATCACAAACCCGAGGTCAGACGCTACGGAGCTAAAATTTAAACTAACGATGTCGCTACCGTTATCGATATTGACGCTCGTAATAAGCAATCCCGTGCCGCTTTCGTAGACGTGAGCAGCAGCGCTAAAACGCTCCGTGACCTCAACGTTCATATAAACAAATGACGAAGGATTGTCGTAAAACTCTGAGAAATAAGGCGCGCTAGGCGCTTTTGCGCCTAAGTTAACAAAGCGCAGTTCATCGATCGCATCTAGCACTGCCATCCCATCGCCGAGAACGGTGCCGAATACGGTAAAGCCGCCGTTGTTCGCATCGAGATTTGCGCTGTTGTCAGCAAGGTTTACAAACCATTGATTAGTCGCGCTGTCAGGATCGCCATCGACTTTAGCCATAGCGACGGTGCCACGCACATTAGAGGCACCGAATTCATTCACTACGGTCTCCCCAACAGGAATATCGATCGGCCCTTCGAACAATTTGAATCGGTATGCACCGCCCTGAACCACAAAATTATCGACGACGCGATGCAGGTAGGTGCCGTTAAAATCATTGCGATCGACGTAGCCGAGAAAATTCGCCACTGTAAGGGGCGCTGATTCGTCCAGCAGCTCAATCGAATAGTCGCCAACGCTCGTACTCACCCGTACGATAGTTCCGGCGAGCGACGAGGTGCTGATGAAAACGCTGAATAAGACAAAAATCGCGCAGCGCGCGCTAGGCGTAATTTTTGCAGAGCAATAGGTAACGAAATGAGACATAAAATGCACTTAAAGGCTGAGTGTTAAGAGGTATTGTAACTGCGGCATCGCTATGGCGCTACAGGGTAACAGCTAGACGTAGAATCGCCGCCTTTTTAGGCAAAATATAGAGAGCAGGTACGACACTGTGGTATCTTCGCGCCTCGCATCGGCCAGCGCACGCGGTGCCTATTCCTTCACCGCCAAAACAATGAGTAAAGCTCCACTTAAAACGAGTATGGATAACCAGTGAACACGAATCAGCAGTCTTTCCAACGTGCAGGCGACGAGAACTCGAGCCGGCTTGGTATCGGCATAGACTACGGCACAAGCAATAGCGCAGCAGCAGTATTCGATGGCGTCAAGGTGACTGTCATTGCCCTAGAGGAAGCGGCTAAGATCATGCCGAGTGCCACTTATATTAACCGCGAGTACCAAATAGTCACCGGGCAGGCTGCCATCGAGGAGTATGTCCGCAGTAATACCGGCCGAACGGTCGAGCTTAGCGCAGAGATCCTCGGGGAGGGGCGCACCTCTACCGGACAAATTGGAGATCACGGCTTGCCCGAGGAAGCCTCAACCTCGCTGATCTATGGACAGTCCCTCGTCGATGGTGGGCAACAGGGGCGCCTCTTTAGAGGCGTAAAACGATTGTTGGGTAACAACGAGTCACAACGGCTCATGGTGTTCGACAAACCTTTCCGCCTAGTTGCACTCATCACCCCACTGCTACTGCGCATACGCAGAGCAATCGAAGCACAGCTGCCTCCCGGAATAAGCCCGACACCGATTATCGATCACGCCTGCATCGGACATCCGGTTAATTTCGAAGGATCACAAAGCGATAGGAATCGCGCAGCCCTGAGCGCGCTTTCAGAGAGCTACGGCTACGCGCAATTTACCCGCCAAAGTTTCTATCCGGAACCTAATGCTGCAGCGCTGAGCTATCTCCACGCTAACCCGCAGCTGCAAACCAAAACGCTCCTAGCTGTCGACTTCGGAGGGGGCACGCTTGATCTCTGCGTCATCAAACATACACAGGAAGATTTTGAAGTAATAGCGACACACGGCATTGGCTTAGGCGGTGATCATATCGACCAGCTCCTCTTCAGAGAGTTAATTTTCCCTTTACTCGGTAAAGGTGAACGCTGGCGACGGGCGGGAGAGGACAGGGAAATAGAAACACTCTTCCCCTTCGAAGACTATGAAGATCTTCTGCTCAACTGGGCGGTGAGCTATATGCTCAATCAGAATAAATACACGACACCGCTACATCAGAGGATTCAGGAAGGCGACGAGGCTTCGGTAAAATTTCAGCGTCTTTATGACCTCATCAAAAATAATCACAGCTACCTCGTGTTCCAATTATTAAAAGAGCTGAAAGCTGACTTATCACGCAAAGAGTCGGCCAGTCTCGACATACCGGAACTCGATATCGAACTGACACTAACCCGCGCTCAGTTCGAAAGCATGATCTCAGGGCTAATGGTGAAATTTGAGCAGGCCATCGACGACACGCTCTCTCGCGCAGGAATTGACGATAGCGAGATCGAACTCGTTATTCGCACAGGTGGCTCTTCGTTAATCCCTGCGGTGAAGCGCATCCTCGAAGAACGCTTCCCTGCCAAAGTTGTAGAGCACGACCCCTTCACGAGTGTTGCTGCTGGTCTAGCAATCGCGGAATACCTGGGTGCGTCGAGTACTGGCGAAACTTAGGGCACTGCAACCTGAAGTGAATCTGCGCCCACTGCGAAAGTGATGCTTTCGATGTTTCCGCCCCGCTCGACATTCACAAGATTCGACTGATCAGGCCAGACATCGCGCAACACGCTATTGATGACGCGAAGCTTTAACGCCTTATCGATGTGGCTAGCCGCGAAGTCTGGCACTTCTTGGTAAACCCAAAGGTATTGGCCGTCGATTTCTTCACCGAGGTAGAGCGGGGTCAACTCCTTCAATAACCCGCTATCATCAATAGCCACAGCAAAGCGATTGACCACATAGCTGCCAAAAAGTGCACGCGAGTCAGCGGACTCAATGATGTCTTGCTTGTTGCCAAACACAACACTTGCGGCATGCTCGGCGTCGTGAAGAAATAGTCTGTGCATTATTTCTAGACTGCCGGTATTGGCATTAAACAGCAATCTTGTAACCGCCGTTTTCTGTTGATGGGCATAGCTCGGGATACTGAAAACTATCAGCAGTGCAGCGAATATAAACCAGCAAGCCCGCTTCAGCGCGGGCGTGCCTGTAATGGGAAAAGCTGAGCTAGTTTGCGCTCTCATCATCCTCATTCTCGTCCTCATCACTATCAGCTTTAAGCTCCGTCTTAATGTCCTGCATGATGTCGCGCGAGACACGACGACTGCTCGCAGATGCCTTAAAGCTTTCGATTCGTGAGGGCACCAGCCGGCGTGGATAGAAGTTATTTTCTATGTCTGCATCGGCTGTTTCCATGTGCGGATCGATGGTGAGTGAAACGATTTCGCGCTCGGTTACGATAAGCTTTTTTACTGCCTTAGGTGATCGTCGCCAAATCTCTGCGGGATAGCGAATCTGCTCGGTCACGCCATCAGCATATTCGATGTCGAGTATGATCGGCATTACCAAGCCACCCTTATTAGCGAATTCCACCAGATAGTAATTGCGGTCTTCACTTACTGCCTTATCGAGCGTTTCGCGTTCCCAGTCCTCAAGCCCTTCGAGGAAAGAATTGTAGGCATTGCGCTCTTTATTCGTGACAGTAAATTCGTCGTTCTCATCATAGAAATCACGGACGTCGGGGTTGCGCTCTACCCACGTGCGCATACCTGCAGCGCGGTTACGCTCGCTAAACAACGAAGGCGAGAAGGCCTTGTCGTCCTCACGCTCACGCGCGAAGTCAATGTCAGGATTCTCCGTATTCATCTGCATTTGGTACACGCGCTCTAAAGAGATATCAACGTGGTCTGTGGTATAAAACCAGCCGCGCCAGAACCAATCCAGATCGATACCCGACGCTTCTTCCATCGTGCGGAAGAAGTCAGAGGGCGTGGGACGCTTAAATTCCCAACGCCGCGAATATTCTTTAAACGCGAAATCAAAAAGCTCGCGCCCCATAATTGTTTCGCGCAAAATATTCAGCGCCGTTGCCGGTTTAGAATAGGCGTTCGGCCCAAGTCGCAGCACACTGTCTGACTGCGTCATCACAGGTACTTGATTACTCGACACCATGTAATCAACGATATAGCGCGGCTCAACGCCCCAAGGAATCTCGGCATCCCATTCGCGGCCAGCGACCCCGTCGAGATAGCTGTTGATGCCTTCGTCCATCCACGTCCACTGACGCTCATCGGAGTTAACGATCATTGGGAAATAGAAATGTCCAACCTCATGAATCACCACACCAATAAGGAATCGTTTCTCGGCAAGTGTGTAGGTGCGGCTGCCGTCCTCCTGCAGCGTCGTGCGCGGGCCATTGAAGGTAATCATCGGATATTCCATGCCGCCGACAAAGCCGATATTGACGGATTGCGCGGTAGGATAGGGATAATCGAATGAGAATCGGCTGTAGACTTCGAGCGTGTGTATTACCGATTCCGTTGAGTATTTTGCCCAAAGGTCACCGCCCTCTTTTGGCCAGAAGGACATCGCAAGCACGAGCTCCTGCTCGGCGCCTTCCTGCCGGTAGCCCTTGGCATCCCAGATGTATTTGCGTGACGAAGACCACGCGAAATCGCGCACGTTTTTGGCACTAAAACGCCAGGTCTTTGTTTCGTCGGTGCCTTCAGCTTCGTTTGCTAACGCTTCCTCAGGTGTGACAATCAACACCGGTCGCTCTGCCGTTTCTGCCTCTCGAAGGCGGCGACGCTGCTCATCGGTGAGCACTTGACTCGCGTTCTCAAGCTCCCCCGTCGCAGCAACGATATGATCGGCTGGAACCGTCATAGCAACGTCGTAGTCGCCAAATTCCAGTGTGAACTCACCCGAGCCCAAGAATTCCTTATTCGTCCAGCCTTCGTAGTCGGTATAGGCGACGAGGCGTGGAAACCATTGTGCGAGAGCATAAATAGTATTGCCGTTTTCACCTTCGTCGGCAAAATATTCGTAGCCTGCGCGCGGGCCTATGACGTCGCCGTTAACAATGTTGTAGGCATAGTCGATCTTAAAATCTACCTTAGCACCAGGGCGCAGAGGACGGGCCAAATCGACTCTCATCAACGTGCCTACGATAGTGTGACTTAACGCATTACCCGACCCATCGACAACAGACTGAATGTCGTAGCCAAGTTCGGCCTCTTCCATGTATTGAATTTCTCGGAGCTGTCCGAGACTCACTCGCGCAGGCGATCCTGGCTCGGGGCTAGAACGGTTAAAGGTCTCACTGAGCTGCGCGATGGAATCATTACGGAACCGATTCTGATCCAATTGCAGCCAAAGGTAATTCAGCGTGTCGGGGGAATTATTCTGGTAGGAAATCGATTCGCTGCCCTGAATACTGTGCGTATCCTCATTGAGGGTTACGTCAATCTCATAATCGACTTTCTGCTGCCAATACTGATGGCCAGGCTGCCCAGCTGCGTTACGGTAAACATTCGGCGTAGGCAATACTTCGTCCAGCTGACGAAATTTATCTTGATAATCGCCTTTCGTCTGTTGAATTCCCTGCGCCGCTGCAATGCCGCTGACGAGGCTTAGCGCAGCGCCCAGTAAACTGATCTTTAATACGGCAGGCAAGCTTAAGCGCTTGAATTTGAGATCACTCATAAGAAGGTACTCTGGTTGCTATTGTTACTGCTATTGTGATTGCAAAAGTATTTGTAATAGTGATTGGCTTGTTTCGTGTCCAAGAGCTCTGGCAAGGACGATCCGAATCGGGTAATTTTCTCTAAACGGGGCTATGATACTCTTTTTCATCAATATTGGCAGGCGCATTAGGCGGAGAATCACACCGCGCGGCACGCTCAATCATGACTGAACGAAGAATACGAAATACATTGAGAAGACTTCCATGGATTTAATCGCTATCGCAGTGCCCTTCTTCCTCGCACTGATTCTGGCCGAATTTATTTACGGCATTGTCCGCGGTCGCAACACTTACCGTCTGAATGACACGATCAATAGCCTTTCAATGGGCTCACTGAGCTCACTCAGCGGGCTAATGATAGTAGGCGGCTCGGCGCTGATCTATGAGTTCGTGGTCGAGGCCTTTGCTCTAACGCAGTTATCGGCAGAATCGACGCTTGTATGGGTTGCTACCTTTATTTTTTACGACCTTGCCTATTACTGGAAGCACCGCCTGGGTCACGAAGTAGCCCTTTTTTGGGGCTCGCATGTCTCGCATCATCAAAGCGAAGATTACAATTTAGGTACTGCGCTCCGCCAGACGAGCATCGACTTTCACGGCTTTCTATTCCTTATACCCTTCTTCATTGTCGGCGTGCCAGGCGAAGTCCTCGTTGCAACAGTAAGTCTCAACCTAATCTACCAATTTTGGGTGCACACTCAGCATGTACCGAAGCTTGGGCCTATCGAATGGATCATGGTGACGCCCTCAAACCACCGCGTCCATCACGCGCGCAATGATCAGTATGTCGACAAGAATTACGGCGGAGTCTTCATTATTTGGGACAGAATTTTCGGCACCTTTCAGGACGAACTAGCGGAGGAACCGGCTGTTTATGGCCTACGTAAGCCTCTGAATAGCTGGAACCCCCTGTGGGCGAATACGCATGTTTACTGGCGACTTCTGGTTGATTTAGTAAAGATGAAGGGCTTAAAAAACAAAGTCCAACTCTTGTTTAAGCGCCCCGGGTGGCTCCCTGAAGGCTACGCGAAAACCTGCAAAGCGGCGCCCATTGACCTTAAATCCAAATACGACCCTCCCGTTGCCGGCGCAACGAAGGCCTATGTGTTTGGTCAATTTCTTATCACGGTCGCCGTGAGCCTCTCCCTCGCTGACCTTGCCTCTTTGGCAAGCCCCGCAGAGCTTTGGGCCGCTGCTGGCTTCATTGTGTTGTCACTCTTTGCACATGGCCACATACTCGACAGACGTGGAAACAGTGTGCCACTCGAATGTGCTCGCTTGATACTCGCCATTGCGCTCGCTTTTTTGCTCCCACTGGGGGCAACGCTCTCTGCGCTTCTCGGCTACTCTGCCGCCGCCTCGCTGATCATCGTAGGCATGAGTGCAGCCTGCAAGCGCAACATACTGAGTTCTAGGGATCAGGAGATTGGCAAAGGGAGTGTAAGCGAGGGGCTAGCAAAGGCTTCCGTTTAAATGAACGTTGCAATGCAGTCAGAGCTGGATAAGAGGAAAGTCGTCGATTAGCTCGCCGGAGTCAATTTCGCGCAGTTCGAATTGAGCCTGCTGCGCCTCTCTAAGCGCTTGCCTGAGCGACGTCCCCTCTTCCAAATTCGTAATCACGAATACCGCTTTGCCGGTCAAATCCCCCAAAGGCGCTACGCTAAGCGGATTGAAGACATATTCCTCGCTCTCACTCAGCAGACCCTTTACGCTTGCCTCGACGCTCAATGCGCTGCCTGGAGGCGCATCACGCACCGCTCGATACAGGGAAGTGTCACCGCGCGCATCAAGAACGCGAAGGTAAAGTTCGACCTCGCGTGTAAAGAGCTCGGCGTTTCTTAACTCGATTGTTGGTGTATAGATCGGATAGCTAAAGCCCACTTCGACAATGCCGTTGCTTGAGGCATCGGTAATGAGTGCACTGAGGATTTGCTCGCCACGGATTCCCTCCCCCTCCCGCTGAGGGAGCAAGAGAAAAAAGTAGAGCGCGACAAAGAAAAGCAGCGGTATGACAAAAAATCCGGCAAATACCATCGGAGATCGCAGAAAGGGCGAAAGCCAGGGCCGTACGCCAACAAGGCCCAAAATCACCACCGCTGCACTCAAGAGCGCTCTAGAAGGAATGGCGAGTCTGCCGACCAGAACCGCATTGGCGTCGAGCCAATAGAGGAGCAAGGCGGCTAGCAGTAGGCTCGAGGCAGACAGCAGGCGGGGCATCGAATTAGGCCTTGATGACGATTTCTTCGCCCTGAGCCTGCTTATCAGCATGATACGACGAACGCACTAGCGGTCCGCTTGCTACATGCTTAAAGCCAAGCTCCTCACCGAACCGACGCAGCGCGTCGAATTCGTCGGGGTGGACGAAGCGCTCGACCTTAAGGTGGTCTTTGCTAGGCTGCAGGTACTGACCAAGCGTTACCATATCAACATCGTGCGCGTAGAGGTCGCGCATGACATCTTTCACCTCATCGATTGTCTCACCGAGCCCGAGCATCAGCCCAGACTTCGTTACAACCTCGGGGCGGAGTGCTTTATATCCCTTCAAAAGATCAAGAGACCACTGATAGTCAGCACCTGGACGGGCTTTCTTGTAGAGGCGGGGGACGGTCTCGAGGTTGTGGTTAAACACGTCCGGCGGCGTCTCTTTCAGAATATCGAGTGCGATCTGCATACGTCCTCGAAAATCAGGCACTAACACCTCAACCTGAATTTCAGGATTAAAGCGCCGCGTTTCGCTTATGCAATTCGCGAAATGTTGTGCCCCACTGTCTTTTAAGTCGTCACGATCGACTGAAGTGATCACAACATAACTCAAACCCATTTCTTTGATCGCACTGGCAAGCTCAGTCGGCTCATTGGGGTCGAGTGCATTGGGCTTGCCGTGGGCAACATCGCAGAAGGGACAGCGTCGCGTGCATATCTCGCCCATAATCATGAAGGTCGCAGTGCCGTTGCTAAAACACTCGCCTAGATTAGGGCACGAAGCTTCTTCGCAAACTGACGCCAGTTTGTGTTCGCGGAGTTTCTGCTTGATATGATTGATTCTGGGCGACGCAGGAATTTTAACGCGAATCCAGTCAGGTTTGGTTGGCAACTCCTCGGTTGGGATCACCTTAAGAGGAATACGCCTCACCTTGTCTGCGCCGCGCAGCTTCTCGCCTTCGATTAACACATTTCGACGCTTTCGCTCTGTTGTCTCTGTCATTTTGACCTAGCTCACTCCGCCGGCGCACCGGCATTCAATTTTTTAGCCTGCTTAAAAAGGCATTTCAATTTGTAATTACTCCCTCTCCGGTGAGGAGAAGGCAGCGGCGCTAGGCTACATACCCTAACCGCGTAAGCAAAGCCGCAATAAGCGCGCTGCTCACTTCTTGCATTAAATTACGCTCGGTATCGACCTTGCCGATTAGATCTGCGACCTGCGTGACTTTGAGGTTCTCGAACCCGCAGGGGTTTATTCTATCGAACGGCGATTTGTCCATGTCGACATTGAGACTCAGCCCGTGATAGCTCAACCCGTTTTTGATGCGCAAGCCTAGCGCGGCGATTTTCGCGCCGTTCACATAGACGCCCGGAGCATCGGAACGACGCTCTCCCCTGATGCCAAACGTAGCAAGCGCCTCGACGATCGCCTCCTCGATGAGATCCACTAATTCGCGAACTCCCATCTTGCGACGCTTCACATCGATGAGTAGATAGCCGACAAGTTGGCCCGGACCATGGTAGGTAACTTGACCACCGCGGTCGATCTGCACAATGGGAATATCGCCGGCATCGAGTATATGCTCTGCCCTACCCGCTTGCCCCTGAGTGAAGACAGGCTTGTGACTCAGCATCCATATCTCGTCATCACGACCGGGCCTCGGATGTTCGGCGAGATAGCGCATCGCGTGCCAGAGAGGCACATAGTCTTGAAGCCCTAGCCGCCTTACTTTCAACCCTATTTCGCTGGGCCTGGTTAAAGGCAGATTAGGCGCTGGGACTGCCTGCTCCCACTTGTACGCATCTAAATGCATCTAAAGCACCATCTTCACGTGCTCGATCGTCTTTAGCTCTGCAAATATCTTTTCGAGTTGCTCTGCACCCGTGGCCGCAATAGTGACTCGCACCGAGACATAGTTACCCTTATTGCTCTCGTTAATCTCTATGAGCTCTTCGGATATCTTGCCCGCATGGCGCTCGAGCACACTTATTGCCATCGCCCGGAAACCCGGCGCAGACACGCCAATTACTTTGATTGGGTAGAGACAGGGAAACTCTATTTTTGGCGCTTCTTGATCAGTACCCAGTGGCGTCTCGGTAAACGTGATGTCTTTGGTCATTGCATCGAACCTATGAGAATAAGTTGCTGAAGAAAAGCGTCAACCAATCGATGAAACGCTTAAACAGACTACCCTGTTCGATATCTTGCATTGCGACTACGTCACCCCTGTAGATGAGATCGCTGTCGAGAGTGACATTCACCACTCCCATTATTTGCCCTCCGACTAGAGGCGCGCTGACTGCTTCTTCGACGTCGACAGCAGCAGTCAGATTTTCGCCTTGACCGCGGGGAATCGTAACAAAAACGTCCTCTGTAACACCTAAATCTACGACGGACTGCTCGCCCGACCAAACGGGTACATTGGTCAATACTTGCCCCTCGCTATAGAGCTGATGGGTTTCAAAATAGCGGAACCCGTAGGTAAACAGTTTTTGTGTCTCAATGGCGCGTGCCTCTGTGCTCGCAGTGCCCATCACTACTGAGATCAGGCGCATGCCGTCGCGTTCGGCCGAGGCGACGAGGCAGTATCCTGCAGCATCTGTCCAGCCGGTTTTGAGACCATCCACATTGCGATCCCGAAAAAGTAGCGAGTTGCGGTTAGTCTGAGTAATGCCATTGTAGGTGAACTCGCGTTCGGCATAGATCGGATAGAAATCCTTGTGTTTGTTTACCGTTTCTCGCGCAATGATCGACAGATCGCGCGCCGACATCGTGTTGTAATACTGCTCGGTATCCAACCCGCTCGAATTCATGAAAAAACTCTGCTGCATGCCCATCACCTCGGCATACTGATTCATCATGTCAGCAAAGGCCTCTTCACTGCCCGCGATGTGCTCTGCTATCGCGACACTCGCGTCATTGCCTGATTGGATGATAATGCCGCGCAGCAGATCCTCTGCGCGGACCATCGTATCGACCCCGACAAACGTCTTCGACCCTTCCATCCGCCAGGCCTTCTCACTAATGTGCACAGGCGTATCGAGCGTCAGGCGACCGCTGATGATTTCCTCGATGGCAATGTAAGACGTCATAATTTTTGTCAGGCTAGCGGGCGGCAGCGCCTCATCGGCGTTTTCTTCGATCAGAACCTGCCCGGTTTTGGCGTCAATCAGAATATAACTTGTCGCCGCGATATCTGGCGGGCGTGGAATGATAGCGGGAGCCGCAAATGCCCTGAGAGTTGGCAACACGCCAATGCACAGGGCGAGAAGGATTCTGAGTGTGCGCTGGTTAGATCGGACTCTTGATGTCATGGGAAACTCTACTCTTTGTCTGAATTCTCTTTTGCGGCCCTTCTTATCGATGCGCCACCGGAAATTTCGCTTGGGTCGATAATTCACCCTGCTGCCGCTACCTATGATACTAGTTCTGGCGCGGAATTATTGACCGAATTTAACTTCGTGGAGATCGAATCGAAAAATAGGTCACTAGTTTAATGCTTACGCGGCGCTATGCCTACGCATCAGCGGCTATCAATCAGAATAGTCAGCGCTTAGCCTCGTTTGAGTCACGCTTTGCCCGCATTCAGACGCGTTTATGAAATTACTGGTTTTACTCGGAAACGGTATAGGGCGTTCCTAAATTAGCTGACGCCACTCGCGCCTTCAGCGAATCCACCTCCGCCAGATCATTCAGAGGGCCAATGCGTACTCGGTGCAACAGCTGTCCTTCGGACGAGCGCACTTCTTCTATTTTGACTGGCTGCCGCGTAAGACCTCGCAGCAGCTCTGCGACCTCGTGAGCACTGCCGCGCTGTGAATAAGCGCCAACTTGGAGGTACTGGTTGGCTATTTTGCCGCTACCGACTCTCGCCAGCTGCGGCTGCTCGCGTCGCTCCCGAGGCGCGTCGGTCTTGACCACGATCGCCTCTAACTCGACGCGCGCAGTGCCTCTGTCGGCGTAGCCGAGCTTCACTGCGGCTGCGTAAGACAGATCGATAATCCTATCACCGTGAAACGGCCCCCTATCGTTCACTCGGACAATGATGCTGCGATTATTGTCGAGGTTAGTGACCCTTAGAAAACTCGGTATCGGCAGCGACTTATGCGCGGCTGAGACCTTATACATGTCGAAAATCTCGCCGTTAGACGTTTTGTGGCCGTGAAATTTTTCGCCATACCAAGAGGCCACGCCTCTTTCGAAATACCCTTCCTCGGTGGACATGACTTTGTAGCGCTTGCCAAGGACTTCGTAGGGACTGCGATTCCCCGCCATCGTGCGCGTCACTGCGGTTGGCACTACCTCTTCGATCTCTGAGGGATCCAACACCCGGGTCGGCGCCCGGTCTTGTGATATCTGATAGCGCCCCGCATTGGGCGAAGGCTGCTTAGCGGAGGGGGTGCTCGCACAGCCAGCGAGCACGGCAAGCAGCAATATTAACGGCGCTTTCACGCCAAAGAGAGCACCGCGGGGCATCGTTGTCTTTATTCGCGACGCGCAAGCCCACATAGCCTGAACAGGGTGATCGACTAAGGTACCTCTCATTGCTCTGCCTCTTGATGGTTCTGTTAGCTCAACTTTCCACAGATGTCTGCCCAAACTCTGATTGCCGCCGAAATTCACCAGACACTCACTGCTACAGACACTCAAAGAGGGTAGCGGTAGCAAGCAGGAAAGTTTGAGTATTTTAGCGCGTTGTCGAGGGTTAGAACCGTATCCTAAAGACCCTGAGCGCTGAGGCCTAGCGTGCGGGTCGAGTCACTCGATGGGTCTGAATAGACATGAGCAGTCCAAAACCGATAAACAGCGTCACAACCGCCGTCCCGCCCCTGGAGATAAGAGGCAGAGGCAAGCCGATAACAGGTAATAGCCCCGATACCATCGACATATTGACAAACAGATAGAGAAAAAAAGTCAGGGTGATGCTGCCCGCCAACAAACGACCGAACATGTCACTAGCCGTGAGCGCGATGCGTGCACCTCTGATAATCACGAAAAGATAGAGCGCGATAAGCACCAACACGCCGATTAGGCCAAATTCTTCGGCCAAAACCGCCAGAATAAAGTCCGTATTGCTCTCTGGAATAAAGTCTAAATGCGACTGCGCGCCATTGCCGTAGCCTTTCCCATAAACCCCACCGGAGCCGATCGCAATCTGCGACTGAATAATGTTGTAGCCAGCGCCCGTAGGATCTCTGTAGGGATCGAAAAAGGTGAGTATTCTGTTCTTCTGGTGCGGCTGCGCCAGAAACAAATACCATGCGGGCGAGGCGATCAACGCTGCGAAGATTCCCGCAAAAACGACTCGCCATCGCAATCCAGCGAGCAGCACGACAAAAATACCCGACATGGTAACCATGAGCGCGGTACCCATATCATTCTGAAGAACAATGAGCGCGGCGGGCAACAGTGTAAACACCCCCGCCCAAAAGACATGTTTTAGATTGGGCGGAAGGGCGCGGCTCGCGAGATACCAAGCAAGCAGCATTGGGACGATAAATTTCAGCAGTTCCGAGGGCTGGAAACTAGGCAACCCAGGAAGATCTAACCAGCTTTTTGCGCCGTTTTTTTCGACCCCAATCACAAGCACGAGCCCAAGTATCAACAACGCCAGAACATAGGCTGTGGGAGCCCATCGCCGGTAAAATTGAATATCGAACTGCGCAACAGCACACATCACGACGAGGCCGATTCCCATTGTTCCCGCCTGACGCGCGATAGTTTCAGCATCTCCCCCTGTTGCACTGTTGAGCACAAAGAGCCCGAAGCCGCAGAGGGCCAACAACCCCGCCAGGAGTATGGGGTCTATGTGAATTACCTGCCAAAAGCTGCGCAGCCTGCGGGGCTGAGTGAAGCTGACATTCGACTGCCTGACGAAATCTCGGTTACTGGGGGCCTTCACACTGGCGCCCCTCTCAACCCGACTCCTCGACCAGCGCCTGAACCAATACCTCCCTCAGGGTTAATCATGTCGATGCCCTTCATGCTCGGCAATGAGCGCGACGAGGCTGGGAGAGTTTTCGTCTGACTGTCGCGCGCGTTCAGCGTCTTCGCTCAGCAGGGCATCGGGATCTGTGGCAACCGCCGCAAAATCGATTTCTAGAATATCGAGAAGATAGGAATCGATAACCGCTTTCGCGACCGGGCCAGCGACACTGCTGCCATGCTGCCCGTTCTCAACAAAGACCGCGACGGCAATCTGCGGCTTGATCGTTGGATGCTGTGCCGGGGCATAGGCCACGAATAGCGCGTGGTCTTTGTTCAAATCAGACAAATCGATATCCTCGCTCTGAAGAATATCTTGCGCGATGCTTACGACCTGCGCCGAACCTGATTTTCCAGCCATTTTATAGGACATATCGCGATCAGCTCGGGCGATCGCTTCATAGGCGGTGCCATAGTCTCTAAACACCTGAGAGTAAGGTCTGTGAACGACCATCGTCATCGACTCTTCGATATAACGCCAATGTTCTGGATTATCTATCTGCACGTTGCCTACGGGGTTTGGGTCCTGCGGCTCAAAAGGCTCTCCGTCAATCGCCGCAAGCATTCTTGGCTTTACGACGACCCCTTTGTTGGCCGCGATCGCAGTTGCAGTCGCAAGCTGCAGCGGGGTCGCCCACATATACCCCTGCCCGATTGAAGAATTAATCGTATCACCCGGATACCAAGGCTCATTTCGCGTTGCCTGCTTCCACTCTCTCGAGGGCAAAACACCGGTTCGTGCGTATCCAACATCGAGCGCGAAATTCTGACCAAAGCCAAACTGACTCAAAAAACTGTGAATGGTATCGATACCCATGCGATACCCGAGGTCGTAGAAAAAGGTATCGCAGGATTGAAAGATTGCGCGCTGAAGATTGGTCTCGCCATGGCCGCCGCCGATGGCTGTTCGCAACGTGTAGTCACCCCATCGGTAACGCACGCCAGGAAGCCTGAAATAGCCAGGGTCCTGGATCACCGTGTCGGTATCGGTAAAACCGTGCTGCAAACCGCCGAGGCCGATGAACGGTTTTACCGTCGACGCCGGAGGATAGGGGTTAACGGTCCTGTCAAAAAGCGGCGTGTTAACGGTGTCGGTTATCAGCCGCGAGTAATCGGCATTGCTTATTCCGGTCACAAACAGATTGGGGTCAAAGCCCGGCTTGCTGACCATTGCCAGAATTCCACCGGTCGCAGGATCGATCGCCACAACCGCACCCCGGTGCTCACCTAAGGCTTCGGTGGCGACGCGCTGCAATCGGTTTTCTAGATAGAGCGTCAGGTTCTTGCCGGCAATTGGGTCCGTGCGTTCTAGCCGACGCATGACCTGCCCGCGATTGTTCTTCTCGACTACCTCATAGCCAACCTCGCCGTGTAGAAGCGTCTCATAGGTGCGCTCGATTCCTGTCTTGCCTATGTGATTTGTCCCGCCGTAATTTTCCCGCACATCCTCGGCGAACGCGTCGAGTTCCTCACGATTAATCTCAGACACATAGCCAATCGCGTGCGCGTTGAGTTCTCCCGAGGGATAGCTGCGCACAAATTGGGGCTCAATACTAATACCGGGAAGACGATGCGCATTGACCGACACGCGCGCCTTTTCCTCTTCGGTGAGGACATAGCGCAAGGGAACTGAGGAGAACGGGACGCGGCGGCGCTTGAGCCTCTCCCTGAATTGCTCAACATCTTCCGGCGCGAGGCGTATGAGCGAGGATAACAGCTCGAGAGTTTCCTCGATGTCATCGACCCGCTCTCTAACAACCGACAGATTGAAAATAGGCTGATTATCAGCAAGCAGTTCGCCGCTGCGATCGTATATTAGCCCTCGCGCGGGGGGCACATACTGCGAGTGGAGCCGATTGCCGTCTGCTCGAGCGGCAAAATAATCGTATTGGGTGATCTGAAGGTTAATGAGTTTGACCAGCAGTGCAGCGAAGAGAAGCGCAATGACGATGCTAGCAACAAGCATGCGTCTGGCAAAAAGCCTTCGTTCAGCCTCACGATCTTTAAGCTGCCACCTACCTTCCACTATTAACCCCGCTTCTCAACGTTAGTAAATTCGACACTGCCCCTGGGCGAAAGTTTTACCCACACCTAGGTTGCTGCTCACGCTCGATGGTAAGGGTGCCCTTTACTCAGGCTACTCGCGCGATAGAGCTGTTCGACCATAATTACGCGCACCAGCGGATGAGGCAAGGTCATCGCCGAAAGCGACCAACTCTCATCAGCGCGCGCTGCGCATGCTTTAGACAAACCATCGGGACCACCAACCAAAAGGCAAATATTCCGACCTTGGCGCTTGAAGTGCTCGAGCCTCGCAGCCAGCGCCGGTGTATCAATTGGCTTACCTAAAACTTCGAGGCTTACTACATAGTCGGCGTCCTGCACGGAAGCTAGAATCGCCTCACCCTCTTTCTCCCGACATACCTCGGGGCTCTGAGTCTTGGTCCGTTTGGCCATCGGGAGCTCGAGGAGACTAAACCCCAGATCGCCGACGATTCGTTTACTGTATTCGTCAACCCCTTCCTGCACCCAGCGTGGCATTTTGGTGCCAATGCTAATTAGCTTAAGCTTCATGCTCAGCTGTGGTCTCGGTGGTGATGCCCTCAGCAGGCGGCTTAAAACTCCAGAGCTCCTCTAAATTATAAAGCGCGCGCATTGGGGCAACCATCAGATGCACAACGACATCGCCGAGGTCTACTAACACCCACTCTGCCGCTATTTTGCCTTCGATGCTTTTAACGGTCTGCCCAGCCTCTTTCGCCGCCTTATCGACGGAATCGGCAAGCGCCTTCACATGCGTAGTCGAGGAGCCGGTGGCGATAACCATGAAGTCCGTAATCGAGGTCAGCCCTTTCACGCTGATGCTGCGTATATCCTGCCCCTTCATGTCATCAAGCGCCGTTACTGCCAGTTCGGCTAAATGCTCGCTTGCAAGTGCTTTTGAATTCTTCAATACTTATTCCTTTATAAATTAATTAATTAAGTTGGTTATATAAAGTTAACTCTACGCTTATTTGTAGAGGGCGTGTGTGTCGATATAGGCGCGCACCGTGGCTGGCAACCAGTCATCAACTCTTTTGTTTGCAGATTCAGAGCGATCCTCTACCTCAGAGAGCGCCGCGCGAACGCGTGTGGACGACAAGTGATTCTGCAACTCCTCCAGCAGAATAATCTTGCCCCTGCCACCATCAAAAAGCGCCTCTGGGCTCGTCACCCTTCGCGAAGCGAGCTGAGTTAGGTCGGCGCTTTCACGCGAAACGCAGACCCCCGGACGCGAAACTACTGCAAGTAGATTTTCGTCCAAGAGCTGCTCCCATCTATTCCATCGAGGCAGCCCCTCGAACGCATCTCTTCCGAGCACAAAGACGAAATCGGTATCCGGATCGTCATCCCTTAACTGCGCGAGCGTATCGACACTAAAGGAGACGCCTTCGCGCTCGAGCTCGATAGGGCTCGCGACGAGTTGAGCGCTGCCTGCACATGCGAGAGCCAGCATCTCGAGGCGCTGAGCACCGGTCGCGCTCGCTGCATGACGATGATTCGGGAGTTTGCAGGGTACCAAAAGTACGCGATCGAGACTCAGCGCCTCTAGCGCGAGCTCGGCTACGGCGAGATGACCACAGTGCACTGGGTCAAACATGCCACCATAGACACCGACCCTCTTACTCATGTGCGTATATGCCCATCCCCTAACACGATATATTTTTGTGACGTTAAGCCTTCCAAGCCCACGGGACCTCGCGCGTGCAGTTTATCCGTCGAAATACCTATCTCAGCACCGAGACCATATTCGAAACCATCGGCGAATCGAGTCGATGCGTTTATCATTACTGAGCTGGAGTCTACTTCGCGTAAAAACCGCTGCGCCTTCGTGAAATTCTCGGTGATGATTGATTCCGTGTGCCCTGAACTATAGCGGTTGATATGTGCTATCGCCTGATCTAGGCCACTGACAACCTTTACAGACAGAATAGGGGCAAGATACTCCTCTCCCCAGTCTTCCTCTGTCGCAGCGATCGCGGTCGGGACTAGGGAAAGTGTTTTGGCACAGCCCCTGAGCTCCACCGCATGTTTATCAAACTCGGCCGCGAGCGCAGGCAAGAGCGCGTCGGCGATTGCGTCGTCGATGAGCAATGATTCTAGCGTGCAACAGGTCCCATAACGCTGGGTTTTGGCGTTAATCGCCACGCGCATCGCTTTGTCGAAATCAGCATCGGACTCGATATACAGATGGCAATTGCCGTCGAGATGTTTGATCACAGGCACGCGGGAATCACGGCTGATACGCTCGATCAACCCTTTACCGCCGCGTGGGACAATGACATCGACAAACTCAGGCATGGTAATCAAATGACCCACCGCGTCTCGATCCGGGCGGTCGAGCACTTGCACGGCATCGGCGGGCAGCCCTGCCTCGGCAAGCCCTAACGTGATGCAACGAGCAATCGCTTGATTAGAATTAAGGGCCTCCGAGCCACCGCGCAGAATAGTAGCGTTACCCGATTTGAGACAGAGACTCGCAGCTTCGCAGGTCACATTAGGGCGCGACTCATAGATGATCCCGATAACACCCAGGGGTACGCGCATACGCCCTACCTGAATACCGCTAGGTCGCGGCTTCATCTCGCTTATGCCGCCGATAGGATCGTCGAGCGTAGCCACTTGCCGGAGCCCTTCGAGCATGGCATCGATACGTGCAGGCGTCAGTTCCAAGCGATCTAGCAGCGCAGCGTCGAGTCCTTTCTCTCGGCCAGCCGTCATGTCTTGGCCATTAGCCTCAAGAAGTGCCTCCCGAGCGCCATCGATATGCTGGGCTATAGCCTGGAGCGCCGCGTTCTTTTGACCCGTCGTCGCTTTAGCGATTAACGCTGACGCAGCGCGCGCGCGACTACCTAGGTCGGTCATATAGGCTTGAAGATCTGTCATTTGCGTCCCTAACTCAGCGCGCACTCACTGACGCACGCTACAATAATACTTAATTAGTGAAGTATACCCTACGCCGAGCCCCGGGGTCTGCCGCTCAACGCCAAGAGATTGGACATCGGCGGGGGCTAGCGCTTATCCTCAGTTGTTAGAATTAAGCGCGAGATAGCCACCTAGAATGACTGAACTCCCAGAAGAGCACACAAACCAAAACGCGGAGCCTGCCAACAGCGCGACAGGCAAACTAGGTGAGGCCAATGCCAAAGTAGCGACGCGGAGAGAGGCGACTATTTCGCAAGCCCTCGTACCTGTTGCCGCGCTCGTGCTGATGCTCTCGCTGTCGGTCTATTTATTCGGCGAAGACGCCAGCTACGGGCCAAATCAGATCGCGCTCTGTATCGGCGCCGCCATTGCAGCGGCTATAGGCTGGCGCAATGGGCTAAGCTGGGAGGCCACCGAAGACGCCATCGTTGCCGGCATAACGATCTCGCTTAAACCTATCCTCATTTTATTTAGCGTGGGCGTGTTGATAGGCACTTGGATTCTATCGGGCACGGTCCCGACAATGATCTACTACAGTCTCCTCATGCTTGATCCATCTATTTTTTACGCAGCGAGCTGCCTTATTTGCGGGCTCATTGCTCTTAGCATCGGCAGCTCTTGGACCGTTGCAGGTACCGTGGGCATTGCGCTCATAGGCGCTGCCGCCGGCCTCGGCCTGTCGCTCGAAATAACCGCGGGCGCGATCATCTCCGGCGCTTATTTCGGCGACAAAATGTCACCCCTGTCAGAGACAACAAACCTCGCCCCGGCGGTTGCAGGCACGGATCTGTTCAGTCACATAGGCCATATGATCTGGACAACAATCCCCAGCATCATTATCGCGCTGCTACTCTATCTCGCGCTTGGACGCAATATCGATACCAGCGCGAGCGCCGACGATCTCGCGATAACCATGCGGCTAATCCAAGACAATTTCACCATCAACCCGCTAATGCTAATACCGGTGGCTACACTGCTCTTCATGGCTAACAAACGCCTCCCCCCGATACCTACGATTCTCGCTGGCGCACTTATCGCTGTCGTTTTAGCGCTCGTTTTTCAACAGCCAGCGCTGGGCGCGATGTCGGGCGACACATCATCATTGACGCTCGGAATTATCAAAGGCATCTGGCAGACGCTGTTCGATGGCTTCGTTCTCGACAGCGGCAATACGACGCTTGATGACTTAATGACGCGCGGCGGCATGAGTTCGATGCTCAACACGGTGTGGCTCATTTTATGTGCAATGGTTTTTGGCGCCGCGATGGACTTCACTGGGCTGTTGCGCTGTCTCGTGGCCTATGCGCTTTCATTCGTCCACAGCACGGGAAGCCTGATCGCGACAACCATCGCCACCTGTATTGGCGCAAATATCATCACCTCAGACCAATACATCGCGATCGTCTTACCTGGGCGGATGTACAAGCAGGAATACGCGAATCGCAATCTTGACCCGAAAAACCTTTCTAGAACGTTAGAAGACGCAGCGACTATGACCTCGCCGCTTATTCCGTGGAATACCTGCGGGGCCTATATGGCCGGAACGTTGGGGGTGGCGACATTCGCCTATCTCCCCTACTGCTTCTTTAACTTGATTTGTCCTGTCGTCGCCGTTATTTATGGCTTTCTGAACTTTAAAATTACCCCTCTCGATGAACACGGCAATGAGACTACCGCACCCTCGAAAGCCTAGGGTAGAACACTGCCTTAAAACCTTGCCCTGAGTCGCGTTCCAAACACTCAGTCTATTGCAAGATCGAGGAACGCAAGAAGCTCGTCAAGAGAAGGCGCACGCTTAATCAACGATTCCTTTGCGGGTTTCGTCAATTTCTTCACCCGATGCTCTGCCTGCGAAGCAAGCGAGCGGGAGCCGAGAACGACTGAGTACTCTATCGCTATCAGCGGTTTCCCCCGCAGCGCGCGCGAACCGCGCCCTGCCGTATGCTCTTTGAAACGCCTCTCAACGTTGGTACTTATGCCTGTGTAAATAGCCCCGTCTTCGCGACGTAAAAGATAGAGACTCCAGCACGTTTTGGCTTTTTGAGGCTCGCTCTCCGCCGCCTTCTCGACCTTTTTCTTAGCCTCCTTCCCGGCCTGCATCTCAGCCTCTTTCGTCGTAGCTTGCATTGATACTATAGCGCTGCTCAACGGACTAGAGTACTCGCCAATGGGAATCATCGAACCGAGCCTTACCCTCTTTGGCAAGTTTAATCAGATGTGCACTCATGGTTCGCTTAGCCCATGGCAGTAGATGCTCTCCCACATCGTCATAGGCGCTGACAACAAGCTCATCGTCGGTACACGGGGTGAGGAGTCGAAGACGCTCGAGAATTTTCGCCTCGCGCTTGAGGCGATGAGCGATTAGTTTTTCGATTTCTGTAAAAGGCGCACGCATAACCTCACCATGCGCAGGCGCAAGTGAAATGAGAGGGAGCGACAGTAGACGCTCGAGAGACGAGAGATAGTCGCTCATATCACCGTCGGGCGGCAGGATCACAGGGGTCGTTCCTTGCAGCACATGGTCTCCTGTAAACAAAAGCCCCTCTTCCCTAAGTAAAAAACATAGATGATTCGAGACATGGCCGGGCGTATGAATCATCTGCAGTGAATAGCGCCCCGCTGTGTCCTGACATTCGATTATGTCACCGTCGGTACAGGCGATATCGGAGACGAAACTGTGATCCTGACCTGGCGCCTGCGGTGCATTCAAGCCAATTAATGTCGCGCCAGTCTCTTTAGCGAGCGCGAGCGCGCCCGGGGAGTGATCACCATGGGTATGAGTTACCAGAATATTCACAAGACGCGAGTCACCAATCGCAGCCAAAAAATTCTTAAGCTGCGCAGCATCGATCGGCCCCGGATCGATTAGCGTGAGATTGTCCGTTCCGATAAGGTAGGTATTGGTTCCTGGACCAGTCATGGGCCCGGGGTTCAACCCGAGTATTCGGCGCACGCGCACCGCTTCGGTCTCAAGCTCGACAGGCACACCCGGCTGTAAAAGACTCACCTACTCATCTCCCCTTATGTGTATGTGCTCATTTGCTTACGCATACAGGCGCCGTTTCGAAGATTCGTGTAACGCCAACTCTGTGACGTCGAATACTAACGCGAACCGAGCCTTAGTCCCAACCTGCCATTAACAGCAATCAGTTGGCGTCCGCATATGGAGTTCGATCGTGTTTCGCTTCATAATTCGGGGCTACTCAAAACGGCGCGACTTTTGGCGCTGGCTAGCAAAAAAAAACAGGGAAGCGCATGTACACGATAAAAACCTATAACCAAATCTCGAACCGCGGCCTCAGCCGCTTCCCTGCTAGTGATTACACTGTTTCTAGCGAGGCCACAGAGGCCGACGCGATTATGCTGCGTAGCCACAAGCTTTCGATAGATGAGGTGGGCAGTTCGCGCGCCGTAGCAAGAGCCGGCGCAGGGACAAACAATGTTCCTGTAGCAGACTGTACAGAGCGCGGGGTAGTCGTCTTCAATACGCCGGGCGCTAATGCGAATGCCGTGAAAGAATTAGTGCTTTGTGGCCTATTGCTCGCCTCGCGCGGCATCATTCCGGGCATCGCTTTCGCCCAGTCACAGTCGCACCTGAGTGATCACAGCGAGCTGTCGAAACTAATGGAGCAAGAAAAGAAGCGCTTCGCAGGCAGCGAGATCGCGGGCAAAACCCTCGGCGTCGTTGGTCTCGGCGCGATTGGTTCGCTTGTCGCCGAGATGGCGATAGGCCTTGGTATGAAAGTTCACGGCTTCGATCCTGCACTCTCAGTCGAAGCAGCTTGGCGCCTGCCGAGCAAAGTCAAGCGCATAGAGAATCTTAGCGCGCTGGTTGCGAGCTCAGACTTCATTACACTCCATTTGCCGGCAATAGACGCCACGCGCGGGCTTATTAACGACGAGCTTTTCGATGCAATGCGGCCCGATGCCTGCCTAATCAACTTCGCTCGCGATGAAATTGTACAAAACCTTGTTTGGAATTAGAAAAGGAGACCGTACAGACCTTAATCCGGATTTACAAAAACTAAAAGAAGAAAGAGATCTGTTTTTATCTTCTATGTCAAGAGACACTCGTGATAAACTAACCTCTATCGCTACTACTTACGAAAAAATATATGGTAATTCATCAGTAGAAT
>JALRKV010000091.1 GCA_023254735.1 Pseudomonadales bacterium
TGGCGCTAGGTGTGGAGGAATAGGCAATAGCACACCCTAGTTGCAATATTGACTGGTTCTTTCAGGTTGCTGATACACCCAGTTTGTCACGAATATAGGCTAAACAGCATTTCCCTTTACTCCCCATGTGATAACTTAACCACTCTCCTTGTAGTTGAACGTCGGTCCTTTTTCGCCGGAGTTTTTTTATGGTCAGCACTTTTTAAAGGCTTTGCCTGCTAATCTAAGAGGCGCTCGATCGCACCTGCGTCAATCGCGTCGCCTTCATTACCCCAAGCATTGCGTACATAGTTAATCACATCTGCCATGTCCTGCGGCGTCATTGCGCCGGAGAATGAAGGCATTTCTCCTCGTCCAATAATTAGCTGTAATGCAACGTCTGCGCCGCTGCCGCGAACGACCTCGCTGCCTGCCAGCGAAGGGTATATGCCTTTAAGGCCTCGTCCGTTGCTTTGATGACATTCAGCGCAGTTGTCGAGGAATAGCGCGCGGCCTCGTTCAAAAGCCTGCGTGGCAATGCTCGCGCTCTCTGCGACCGCCGCAGCGACTGACATGGAAGTGAGCAGGCCTATACCTAGTAGGCAGGTTACGCGCGTAATTGTATGCATAAAGCATTGGGTCCTTCGTTAAACACAGACGAGTCCGAGTGGTCATTTTACCGCTCGAGCGGCATAGGGGCGTAGCGCGTCACTATGTTATATTTTTGTGCGCGAGGCTAGTCGCTATAGCTTTATCTAGCTTAAAGTAAGGCCCCAGCGAGGAGAGCGCCCAATCATGAAAGCACGCGGCAATCAGAGACCGACGATGACTTATAATAAGTCAACCCCACCCCTAACTGAGGAGCAGATCACTCGATTTGACACTCACGGATATCTGGTAATCGACCTGGGTCTCGAAGAGGGTTTTATCGATACACTGCTCTCGCGAGTCGAACCCCTATACCCTGCCGAACGACGCCAAAACCCGACTGCGCCTGCGCGAGTGCAAGACGCATGGAAAACAGTGGACGAAGTGCGGCAACTAGCAGTTTTACCGGTCGCGCTCGCGGCGCTCGAGCAGCTTTTTGGCCGCGCGGCACTGCCTTTTCAGACTCTGAACTTCCCCATTGGTACGCGCCAGCTGACCCATTCGGATACCATTCACTTCAACTCTATTCCCAAAGGATTTATGGCAGGAGTCTGGGTAGCGCTTGAAGATATCGATGCGAGCAATGGTCCTCTGCAATACTATCCTGGAAGCCACAAACTGCAGGAATACACGATGCAAGATTTCGGTCTCGAACCCGGTTATGAAAATTACCGTCACTACGAAACCCATATTCAAGCGCTTATCGAAGCCGAAGCCCTGACTCCCGAATTTGGTGCCATAAAGCGGGGGCAGGCGCTTATTTGGCATGCTAATTTACTCCATGGCGGTGCTGCTCAAACAGATTTAAGCCGTAGTCGCCATTCTCAAGTCACTCATTACTACTTTGAAAACTGCGCGTATTACACCCCGATGAATAGTCGAGCAGATAAACCTCATTTTAGAAAGCCGTTTTGGATTCCTGCGACGCAAGACTTCGAGCTGCCCGATACCGGCCGACTTGCGATCCTCCGGCGTATAGCTCGCAGCCTCGGAATAAAATCCGCGTGAAGTGCATCAAACTCCAACAGACCGGGCCGCAATGACTATTCAACAGCAGGCAAAACTGTTGGCACGCACCTATCACACTGTTGTCGGCCGACCTCTCATCTCAGGAGTTTTGGAGCCCAGTGTTGATGAAATCCTGACAGCAGATTTTGCGCTGCTCTCTCACGGTACTGAGGCGGACCCGCTTTTTAATTTTGGCAACGACTTAGCGCTCACCTTGTTCGAGTTAAGCTTTGAGGACTTTGTCAGGCTGCCCTCGCGTAAATCCTCCGGACAAACCAGAGATGAGGATCGCATCCGCTTACTCGACGAAGTGACCCGCAACGGCTTTGTCGAGAATTATAGCGGTGTCCGTGTGAGCGCAAGCGGTCGTCAGTTTGAGATAAGCGACGCGGTCGTCTGGAATGTGATCGACGACGGCGGAGTCTATCGAGGACAAGCGGCTAGGATTTCGGCATGGCGGTATTTAGACTAAGCATGGCCAAAAAAATAGTGAGGGGAATGGAGATTGAGCCAATTGAATGAAGATAAATCACAGATGACGCCAGCGCCGAGCAGCTCACAAACTATCGAATGGGATGACTTTATGCGCGTGGATCTTCGCGTTGGCACCATCGTGTCTGTCGAAGAATTTCCAGAGGCGCGCAGGCCTGCTTATAAACTGCAGGTCGATTTTGGTGCCGAAATAGGGTTAAAAAAATCAAGCGCACAAATTACCGATCTCTACGATCGAGAGTCTCTACTTGGGCGCCAAGTGCTCGCGGTGGTCAACTTTCCACCCAAGCAAATCGGCCCGTTTATGTCCGAGTGTTTGGTCACGGGCTTTCATAATGCCGACGGTGCAGTGGTGCTAACAATGCCAACGACAGAGGTACCCAACGGATCGCGTCTGATATGAATATCACGATTCTAACTAATCGCGACTTGGCGAGCTGCGTTGCGCTTAATTATTTACTCCCGGCGCTCTCGACGCCCTCCGCGCTCCCTGCACATCGCGTAACCGTTTTTCTGTCGTCTCAGGTTGGCAAGGTAGCACCGAAGGCAGCAGGTGGGTCACGGCGTCCAGAGGCGCTCGATACACTGAAGTTTTTCGAACAGACTTTGGTGAACGATATTGTTTTTCCGCTTTGCGACAGGGCCGCGGCCAACGCGGGGAGTATGCTCACGTTTAAAGGTTTAGAGCGCTTTCTTGTCGCACCGATTCTCGAGTTAAACGATATTAATACCTCGGGTCTGCCAGAATTTGCAGCGACGAAGCCAGACCTCGTCCTGTCGATTCGGTACGGGGTGATTCTACGCGACGAAGCGATCAGCGTTCCGACTCACGGCGTTCTAAATCTGCATTCTGGCAGGCTCCCCGATTACAAAGGCGTAATGGCGTCTTTTCGCGCAATGCTCAACGGCGATACCGAATTGAATATGACGCTGCATACGATTGATGATAGCGGCATCGACACCGGGCGCATTCTCGCTATGTCTTCGTTCGAAGTAGATCGAGCGAAATCTTACCTCTGGCACGTGCTGGGGCTTTATGAGAATGGCTGCAAACTTATGACCGACGCCGTCAATGCTATTGATCGTGGCGAGCCGATTGAGGGGACATCTCAAGCAACGCTTGCGAGTACCGGCAACTATTTTACTTTTCCTACGCAGAGAGAACTCGATGATTTCACCGCGCATGGGTTTAAACTAGTAGATGGCGACGAAATACGGCATGTGGTGGAGCAGTTTTATGCAAAGGGTTAGCAACATCGAGCTCCGGCCCTCGACTATCGACGATCTCAATGGTGTTTATTCTCTTTATTGCGCTGTTGCCGAAACCCCCGGCGGTCTCGCGCGCCTCCGCTTTGAAGTAACCCGCAGCTACGTTGAGACTTTTCTGCACGCTACCCTCGCGCGCGGCCTCGGGCTTGTGGCCGTTGACGAGCATGGGAAAATCGTTGCCGAGATTCATAGCTATAGCCCCGAAATTTTCTGTTTCAGCCATGTTCTTACAGACCTCACGATCGCAGTGCACCCGAGCGTACAGGGACGCGGGGTCGGACGGGCAATTTTCACTCAGTTTTTGTCTTTGGTTGCCACTCAGCGACCACACATTAGCCGAGTCGAGCTCATTGCGCGCGAATCCAATGAGCGAGCGCTTGCGTTCTATGAGTCGCTAGGATTTTCGCGAGAAGGGGAGCTAAGAGATCGTGTGCTCAATCCCGATGGGAGTCTCGAAAGCGACATTCCAATGGCATGGTTTACACCTGACTCGAGCCAGTAGGCGAAGCAATGAACGGACTGACCGACTTAGAACAGTTATTAAGATCGCTTGCCCCACGAAGGCTCAGCGGCGAATGGGCATTCTGTTCACTCACCCCTGACCGACTTGCGGAAACACCGACCCTCGCCACAGAGGCGCTCGCTACGTTTCGAGAAAAAGAGGGACTGAGCATCGTGCTGCCAGTTGAGCGCGCTACAGAGCTGGGATTGAGCTTTGAAGGGAATTTTACGGGCATCACCCTCGACGTCCATTCGAGTCTGCATGCGGTAGGATTGACAGCGGTGGTTGCCTCTCGCCTCAGCGAGGCAGGAATAAGCGCGAATGTCATTGCTGCCGCATTTCACGACCACGTTTTCGTGCCAACAGCGGAGGCGGCGGAAGCGTTACATATCCTAAATTCACTGCGTGCGTGAGCGTGCAGAGGGTTGTCAGAAACTGCTATATTGTTATTACTTATCTTTTAGAGGCTTTGCTTATGATTCGTCCACTTGTCAGATTGCGTTCAACCCTGACTTCATCGATCGCTACGGCGTCCTTGCTTAGCGCGTTAAGCACGAGCGTGCTAGCCATCGAGCCTACCGACCCTTCGCTTGCCGATATTACAAACTTTAGGCAATACAGCGCGACGTTTGCGAGCTCGGGTCAGCCTACCAAGGAGCAGTTTTCAGCGATTGCCGAAAACGGGTTTGAGCGAATCGTTTATATTGCCTTCACTAATAATCCAAATGCTTTGCCCGACGCAGACCAAGTCGTAAAAGAGCTCGGCATGGAATACATGCATATTCCAGTCACGTGGAATAATCCACTGCCCGCGGATTTTTATGCGTTCGCTGACTCCCTGCGCCGCGACACCGACAAGAAAACACTTCTGCACTGTCAGGTTAACGCGCGTGCGACTGCTTTCAGCTTCCTGTACCGGGTTATCTACGAAGGGGTCGATATTGCCGAGGCGAAGACGGATATGAACTCCGTTTGGCAGCCTAACGAGACTTGGCGTGATTTCATCTTCGCTGTGCTTGCAGAGAACGGCATTTCGCCCGAGTGCGACGAGTGCGATTGGACTCCGTCGCAGATGTAATATCCCCTGGCGACAGCAGGCAATGCCACGGGTAATCGTTTAGCAAAAAAAATGGCGAACTTCTCAAGAAGTTCGCCATTTTTTTGTTGTTGTTTTTGCCTTCGTTGAGGCTCTAGCTACTCGGACCCGCCTTGCTCGACGTTCTTCCAAGTATAGAAGCCCATAAACATTTCTTCCCAGCTTTGTTCGCCCCAATTCACTTCGATCGAAGGGTCGGGGTTGTAAGGGTTTTGCGCTGAGTTATCGAACGCGCCCGTAGCGACAATCTTCGTACCCGCCGGCACTTTAAAAGGCTCGGCAAGCTCATGTTTGAGCTGCCAGTTAAATGAGTAGGCAGGAACAGATAGCAGCAATTCTTCACTGCCATCAGGGAACTCAGCGGTAAAACTCATGCGCTTGCCACGGAAGTGCATGTGCGGCATCAGGCTGAAAATTTCCGCGTCTTCCGGCACGTAGGTTACAAGCTGCATTTCGTGGTCTTTCGCTTGAGGAGGAATGTTGATCGTGAAGGCATTGCCTACGCCGCCACTCATGCGCTCATCAGGGATGTAACCCTCGGGGTAGAAGTAAATACCGATTTCAGTCTCGTCGGTTGTCTCTTTGCCAGACGTTGTGTAGTGCATCTGCAGATTGAGCTTTGAGCCAGCGCGCAATAGGCCGCCGACGCCCTCTGGGTATAAATCGACAGCGTTACCCGGCGCGAAGCCTGCGATACCTGCGCTATCTGGACTGCCGCCACCGCCGAGAAAGGCGCTGACATCGATCTCTGGAGCCTCACGGAATATCGCGTCGATATCCGGACGCTCGCCCGCGGCGACTGCTGCGAAGAGCTTCGTGCGAATCGCGAGTGACTTCTCTGGCGGCAGTTTGGCGAGAACATCCATCAAAATTTGCTGGAAATCAGGCGCGCCCTCTGGGGGTACAACGGTCGTGATAATGTGATGAAGTACGCTCGGCGCACCCGGCACGACTTCACTGCCACGTACCCAACGGTCTTCGGTTAGACCGAGATCGATTGGAATGTCCATGTAGTCGACGACGCCTGTAGCCGGAATAGTCTGCGCGGGGACCTTTACGATTAGGTCAGGCTCGCCCAGAGTCCACTTTGTATTTGGCCAAGTGAGGGCAGTCAAAGGGTCGTTATCGCCCTCGACGACCGAGCCGTTGTTTATCCAGTGAACGAGTTTTTGCATCTCTTCATCACTGAGATTCATTTCGTTCTTAATTTTGTGGCCCACTTTGTTGTCGATCTGACCTGGTGGCATACGCTTAGTCATAACCACTTCGCGGATCATGGGCGACCAGCCCTGCACTGCGAGGCTTGAGTCCATTGCGAAGGGCGCGATACCGCCTTCGCGGTGACACTCGGCACAGTTCTCGGCAATGATAGGCGCGATATCGTTAGCGTAAGAGAGATCGGCGTGCGCGGCAGTGTTGCGGTAATCGATAGCCTGACCCATCGTCGCAGTGCTGATTAAGTCGAATTTTTCACCGGCAAGCGTCTGCTCTATCGCGCTCTCGATGCCCGCGGCGGGACCACGGTATAGCAGCTCGAAGGTGCTTGGATTGTAGAGCACTGCTTCGTCGAGGCGGGTCAGGCCGAGCATTTCTGAGACGAGCTGTGCGTCGTCCATTAACACAGGCATGTCAACCGACCCAATGTCTGCAGCGACGGCTGCGCGGTCAGTTTGTAAGCCTGGATTGAGTAAAAAGAATTCGATTCCCTGTTCTTCGTATTTTGTCTGTAGCGCCTGCATTGCGGCGAGTGAGGCGGCGTCAGTTGCGCCTACTGCCTGGGGCAAGATCGCGATGGCGGCAGCGTCGTCGTGCCATGCCATGCTCTGAAAGGCACCTGTGTGATCAATAAGCGCGAAGTCGCCGACGCGCTCCCCCGCAGCGGCAGAACCGCAAGCAGCCGTAATAGCTGCCGCGAGAATTAATGAAGAAGTCTTGCTCATAATACCGTTCCCCTTATGGAAGAGAAGAAATGTCTGGTTAGGGCTCAAAAAGCGGTTGTTTTCCGCTTGCCGAAAACACACACTGACACCGAGTCTACTGCATTTTTTAGAAAAAGTGAGCATTTTGGTAACAAATAACTCTGATATCGGTTTTCATTCAGCCGACATAAACGTTGAGGTTACCGGTTATCGAGATGCTCTAACGCGGCTGGTCAGCATTTGTTACTTAAACCCTGAACGCTCGCCGCACCGATAAAGATGTCCACTATAGGCCCACGAATCTAAGGAACCGCCAATGCACACCGACAGCCTTCTGCTCAATGCGCTGTATTACCTCCTCGCTGCCGTCATTACTGTGCCCCTGTTCAAGCGTCTAGGACTCGGTTCAATACTCGGCTATTTGTTTGCGGGAATCGTGCTTGGGCCGCACGCGCTTGGCATTATCGAAGACCCTGAGTCTGTGCTGCATTTCGCCGAATACGGCGTTATTTTGCTGTTATTTGTCATCGGTCTCGAGCTAGCGCCCGAAAAGCTGTGGAGCATGCGCAATCATATCGTTGTGCTCGGCGGCTCGCAGGTATTACTGACGGGGCTCGTTATTGGGTTTGGGATGGTCATGCTGGTTGCGCTTCCACTCGCCTTTGTTCTGGGGTTAACGCTCGCTCTCTCGTCCACCGCGCTCGCGATTCAGCTAATGAGCGAGGAGCGCATACTCGCGTCACCCTTGGGGCGGAAAGGCTTTTCGATTCTGCTGTTACAGGATCTCGCCGTGATTCCTATTCTCATCGCGGTCAGTGTGCTCGCACCCGGTGCCTCGGGGGCCTCAACCCCCGCGTGGTATGTCACGATTCTGGCGCTCGTTGGAGTGATTGCTTTCGGTCGCTTCGGCTTGAGTGAGCTGCTGGCCGCGGTGGCGCGCTCAAATAACCGTGAGGTTATGACGGCTGCAAGCCTGCTTATTGTGATTGGCGTCGCAGTTTTGATGAATGCTGTTGGCTTATCGATGGGTTTGGGCGCTTTTCTCGCGGGTATTATGCTCGCCAATTCGGACTACCGGCATCAGCTAGAATCCGATATCGAGCCCTTCAAGGGGATGCTTCTGGGGCTGTTTTTTATCGCTATCGGTATGACGCTCAACCTCGAGCTGCTCTGGGCAAGCCCGCTGCGCTTCGTTGTGTTGGCGCTAGGGCTGGTTTTCGTTAAAACGGTTATCATCACAGCGATTCTGCGCTGGCGGCATGTTTCGCTTAAAGAGGGTATCCAGCTGGGCCTAATGCTCTCACAGGGAGGTGAATTTGCGTTCGTGGTCTTGTCTCAAGGGCAGCAAGCGATGCTGTTCGGTGCAGCATTAGCCGAGCAGCTTACTCTGATTGTTGGCCTATCGATGGCCTTCACCTCGCCACTCGTGACCCTCTACCGCCGCATCGGCCGCAGCCGCAGCGTCGAACAGCCCGATCAGGATGGATATTGGGACTCGCATCAGCCCGAGGTGATCATCGCCGGTTTTGGCCGCTTTGGGCAGATAATTGGACGCCTTTTGCGGGCTCGTCATATCCCCTTCACAGCGATGGATAAAGATTCTGCACATGTCGAATTCGTCAAACAGTTTGGTAACAGGCTGTTCTATGGGGATCTCACCCGAATTGACCTTCTGCGCAGCGCAGGCATCAAACACGCGAAGATACTCGTGGTTGCCGTGAACGACGTTGCCCAGTCCCTCGCGATTATTGATCACGCACGCGAACAAAACTCGCGTATCAAAATCATCGCGCGCGCAGTCGACCGATTCCACGCCTACGAGCTCTACAAGCGAAAAGTGGAGTCGGTAGTGAGGGAAACCTTCGCGAGCAGCTTAGAGGCCGCTACCGAGACATTAGAGCAGCTTGGTTATACCGAGGGCCAAGCGCTCGAGGTCGCCAAGCGTTTCCGATTGCACGACGAAGAGCTTCTGGAGCGATCTGCTCAGCATATGGAAGACATGGAGGAGCTTCGAAATATTGCGCGTCAGGGGCGCCGCGAGTTGGAGCTGCTGTTTGAGGAGGATACGCGCAAACAAGTTGCCGATTGAGCAGGGACAACTTTCTGCATGCAGGTTAAACCCTTTGATGTCGCGGCATCGTACAATAGAGTCTAAGTAAGTCAGCGCTTCGGCGTTGAGCTCAAGACTCAAACAAGGAAGACCCCATGGCGACAAAAGGCATATTACTCCTCAATCTTGGTACTCCAGAAGAGCCTACTGCGAAGGGGCTGCGAAAGTTCTACAAGTATTTTTTCTCAGACCCGTATGTGTTCGACTTCAATGCAGTGGGTCGCTGGCTGCTTCGCAATCTCATCATTATTCCCTTTCGAGCACCGAAAACGGCGAAAGACTACGCGACGATTTGGATGGACGAAGGCTCTCCGCTGAAGGTCTACGCCGACCGCCTGCTCCACAGCATGCAGCAGGCCTATGACGAAGCGGGTGAAGACGTGCTGGTGCTCAACGGCATGGGTTATAGCGAGCCCTTCATTTGGGACACGATGGCGGAGTTCGAGCGCCGCGGCGTCCGCGACATCTTGGTCATGCCTTTGTTTCCGCAGTACTCCACAGCCACTACCGAATCGGTCTTCCATGGCGTGCGCGAGTCAGCGAAAAAATGGAAAGAGGCGCCCAATCTAAAGTTTGTCGATGACCTCTATGCCGAGCCCGCCTTCATCTCGGCCTGGGCGGCGCTCATCGGCAAGCATGTGACCGACGCGCAGGCAGAACACATCATATTCAGCTATCACGGACTACCCGAGAGTAATATCAAACGCGCCGATAAAAACGGGGTGTGTGAAATGGGTGCCTGTTGCGAAACCATCACCGACAAGAACAAGCTTTGCTATCGCGCTCAGTGCGTCGCCACCACCCGCAGCATTGCCGCGGCCATGGGGTGGGGCGAGGACCGCTATTCAATCGCCTTCCAATCACGCTTTGGTAATCAGGCTTGGATTCAGCCTTACCTCGATGAGCATCTTGAGATTCTTATCGAGAAGGGCGTGAAGAAAGTCGCCGTGGTGACGCCTTCCTTCGTTTCCGATTGTCTAGAGACCATTCACGAGATCGGCATCGAGTACAAGGAAGAATTCATGGAAGGCGGGGGTGAGGCGTTTCAATTGGTGCCGAATCTGAACGACGATAAAACGTGGTTTGACTCGGTCTTTCAGATCTCAAAACAGAAACTTCAGGGCCTCTAGCGGCGATTGAGCCTGCTGCGGCGCGGGACCAAAAGTGTGATCTAGATCATGGTCCTAGGTTCTATTCTAGTTATTCTGGATACTCTATTCAATTATGAAGGAGTGGATAAGATGCTAGAAGACCACGACATTAAAGATCGTCAAGTTCACGCGCACTTACAGCCAGTCGTTCTGGGCATCCTCGCTTGCTACGTTGTCATTATGGCCGTGGGCTATTGGGTGGGGAATCTTTTCTAAAAGCGAAAAGCGCCGTTATCGAGTGTAAAAAAAGGGCTGATCCGCTATCGGAAAAGCCCTTTTTTGTTTATCGCTATTAGCCACTAATAACCGCGCGCACTGGCGTCGAGCTAATTCGCGACCTTACGCACTGATCGCGCGTTTCACCAAATTCTCCATCAACGGAATTTTAAACCCGTTGTGCGCAAGCGCACGTGCTCCTGCGGATGCCATGCCCGCTACACTTGCAGCGGTTACTGCGCCTTTGGCTTTACCGCGAATCGCCTGCTCGACATTTTGCAGCCTTCTTGGCGTCGCCTGAACCGCACCACAAACAACGCGGGACTCTTGAATAGTTCCGTCAGCGATTCTGAACGCTGCAGCGACGTTCACAAGCGAGAAATCCCATACATTACGATCGGCCACTTTTTCATAGTAGAACGACGCGTTGGCCCATGCTTTGGGTAGCCTGACCGCAGTTAGAATTTCCCCCGAGCGGAGCGCAGTGGTGTTCTCGATGTCTACAGCGGGTCCGACGAAATACTCTTCCGCCGAAAGCGTGCGTTCCCCGTCAGCCGAACGCAGCACCATCGTGGCGTCGAGAGCGACGAGTGCCGGAGCAGTGTCTGAGGCGCCAGCGGCCACGCAGCGGCTTGTCTCGAACAGTGAATGCTCGCGGTTCATGCCCTGCGGCGTGTCGGCGTAGCAAAGGTTGCCCCCAGCTCGGTAACACGACAAACCTCGGCGATAGTACCAGCAACGCACATCCTGCGAGACGTTGCCGCCGAGGGTACCAATGTTGCGGATTTGCGGGCTTGCGACCACAGATGCCGCTTCTGCAAGCAGAGAAAAACGTTGCTTCAGCAGGCCGCTCTCGGCGATTTCGGTTAGCGTAGTTAGCGCACCGATTTCGACGCCGTCGGAGGTTTCGCGTATTCCACGAAGCTCGTCGATGGCGCTAAGGTCGATGAGCGCATCGGCGCTCTTTGCGCGGTCCTTGAGCCAGCCGTAAGTGTCTTGCCCGCCGCCTACAAGCCAGCCACGATCTGCGTAGCGGCTAGCTATGTCGAGGGCATCCTCAACCCGTACCGGTTGGTACAGCTCCATATTTGGCATTACGTCATAAGATGGCATAGTTAACCTCAGAAAGTGTTTGTTTTCAGATACTTGGTGCTGTAATCATTGCCCGCCAAGTGGTTAATAATCATGTCCGTTGTGGTTGGTGCGGTATTGAATACGTGACCATCAAGGGCATCCGAAATCGCGCTGGCAAGCGCTGCAGCGGCCGCTCCTTGAGTCGGTTCACCAATGCCACGACCGCCCGTTGGGTTTTGCGGATCGGGGATATTGACCGCGCCCATTTTGGTCTCAACATTCACGTCGAGATACGTCGGTGGCTTGCTCTGGTAAAGCCCCGTATTCGCCGGCAGACCGTTCTGCGGGTCGTAGACATGGCGCTCAAATGCAGCAAGCCCAACGCCCCAAACGGCGCCTCCGCGCATGGCATTCTCAAAATTTTTCGGATGGACAACGGTGCCGCAATCAGCGACGGCGGTGTAATCTAAAATCTCGAGTTTGCCCGTGTCTTTGTCGAGTTCTATTTCACAGAAGCCAACGAGGATCCCTGGAGGCTGACCCTCGCCGGGAATGTTGTCCTTAGCAACGCCAATTAGCCCGGAGCCAGCGAGACCTTGCACTGCGCGCTGGGTAATTGGATTGATGTCGTCGGGATACTCCTGACCACTGAACTTGCCCCCCAGTTCGATCGCGCGGGCGGCGGCCTGCGCATAGCTTAGGCCGCGGCTCGGCTCGGCGGTTGCGAAGACGCGCTCATCTCCGATCGAGTAATCCTCTGGAGTGCCACCAAGATCCTGCGCAGCGATTTCTTTTAACTTGGCTATCGCATCTTGCGCGGCCACCCAGTTGGTTCGAGTGTGGGTGAAAATGGTGTTCGAGCCACCCTGTCCCGAACTATGAGGCAGATGCTTGTCCGTACGACCACGAACGATTTCGCAGCGCTCCCACGGAACCTGCAATGCCTCAGCCGCGGCACGACAGGTGCCAGCGTAGGAATAGGTGCCTAAATTGCCGACGCCGCTGTGAATGTAGAGCTTACCGTCGGTGCCGATGCGCACCAGGCCGTCGTAGCCGCGACCACCGGCGCCGTGGTAGCCGATGCCGACACCGAGCCCACGCACTTTGCTGCCATTTTGTTTGGCAAGGGCGTTCTTCTCTTCCCAACCGAACGTGCGCATGCCTTGATCCAACGCTTCACGGACGAAGGCGCTAGTGACCGGGCCTTGTCCACCACCTTGAAAGCCATCGCTGTCGATCGCGTTAATGCGGCGGAATGCGACGCGGTCCATGCCGATCGCCTTCGCTGCCTTGTCAGCGATAGGAGCGAGTACTGCCGCCATCTCATTCTGACCAGGACCACGCTGCGCGCCGCGCGGGGTGGTGTTGGTATAGATGGAGATACCGCGGAAGCGCATGTTTTCGGGCTGATAGGCGACGGTTACGTGCTGAGCAGAGGAATTACCGCTGCCGGCACCGGTCATGCCGCCGTCATTGACGACCACAAGATCGATCGCTGAGACCTTGCCGTTAGCCTTTACGCCCATTCTGATCCAACCCTGCATGCCTGAGCGCGCTGAGCCGATATAAAACTCCTGCTCGCGCGTGATTCTGAGCTGCAGGGGTCTGTTTAACCGTTTAGCGAAATTGCCCGATATCGCCATATAAGGGTAGGGACCAATCTTCGAGCCGAAACCGCCGCCCGTTGCTTCATTGATAAACACAAGGTTGGCAGGATCGATGTCTAGCATGCGCGCGAGGCCATTATCGTTGGCACTCTGGCTCTGCGAAGAGCCGTGGAAATAGCATTTGCCGTTTTCCCAGTACGCCATGCAGGTTCGAGACTCGAGTGAGTGGTGGGGGTAGCCGATAGTGACGAAGGGTTCTTCGACTATGGCGGCCGCCTCAGCAAAGCCGGCATCGAGATCGCCGAAAGTCCACTCGGTGGTGAATTCTGCCCCGACGGGTTCTTTGCCTGCTCTGAGAGCATCGATTGCCGATTGTGGCCATTTAATATCCCGAATTTCGGCGCCGCTTATAGGCGTCCCTTCAGGGCCTTCCTCCTGCGTCCGTACCAGGGTATTGCCCTCTGGATAGGCATTTGCGCCCCCAGGCGAGAGGCTTTCGAGGGGGTCAACCACGAACGGGCGGCGTTCGAAATCGACGCGAATCTTCTGGATAGCCGATTCAGCTATCTCCTCGGTGACGGCCGCGACTGCGAGAATCGGCTGGCCCACAAAGCTGACATACTCCGACGCAAGCGCAGGATTGCCTGGCGGCGCCACCGGTGGGAGGTCGTCGGCGGTGAAAATGCCGAGAACGCCATCCATACGCAGCGCTTCGCGGGCGTCGATGCCAACGACTCTGCCGCTGGGTAGCGGGCTGGTTAAGAGCCGAGCGAAGACCATGCCCTCGCGCTTATAGTCCTCGGCATATTTGATTTCGCCCGTAACTTTTCCGGGTACGTCGGGCGGCGTAAAGTCGAATCCTATATGTGTACTCATGCTATTTGCCCCGAGGCGCGCAGGACGCCATTCAGATAGTGTTCATAAGCACCGCAGCGGCACAGGTTGCCAGACATCGCCTGAGCTGCCTCCGCCTTCGTCGGCCGTGGATTGTTCGCTAGCAGCGCAACCGCTGACATAACCTGCCCTGGTGTGCAGAAGCCGCACTGCGGCGCGTTCTCGGCGATAAACGCTTGCTGCACCGCGTGCAATGTCCCGTCTTCGCTTTTAACCCCTTCGATCGACGTTACCTGTTTGGTCTTTACATTATGCGTAAGCACCGAGCAGGCGTAATTTGGCACACCGTCGATGAGTACGGTGCAGGCGCCGCATTCTCCGCGATTGCAGCCGATTTTAGTGCCTGTGAGATTGAGTCTGTAGCGAAGGGTGTTAGCGAGGGTCTCGGTAGGTGGCACGTCGACACGTCGCGTTCGGCCATTGATTGTGAGTGTTATCAAGCGCTCCATTCCGCCATTACCCGACTGCGCGTTAGCAGCGAGATAGACGCCAGCGCCCGACGTTGCCGCCGCGCCGGAGAAGATGACTCCCTTGATAAAACGTCTGCGTGTTAGTTGTAAATTCACTGAATCATTCACAAAACATTGCTCCGTCTTCTTATTATTGAATGCGTGCCTGTCGGTGTTGCGGGGGGAGGGACTCTGACACGCGCTTTTTCTGCATCATAAGCTAAAACCGAACTTAGTATTAAATCTAGAAAATTGCAACGCACAGGCATAAAAAAAGCCCGCCTGATACCAGGCGGGCTTTCTTAGTCGATAGGTTCTCGACTAGGTCACTTTCTGCATCCTAGAGTTTAAAACTCAAACTGGATACCAAGACGCATTTCCCACAGTGACTGATTCTCGAGCAGATCGGTCAGACCGCGGTCGGTGAACGTGTTGAAGACATACTGCCCCTGCGCATTGACGTTGGAGTCAACTACTTGCTGGGAGAAGAACTGGGCGTCGTACTGAAGCCCTTTGCTGTCGTCTATCATGTTCATGACATTGTAGATCTTGAGATAGACACGCCCTTTGCTTGCGCCGAGGAACGTGGGGATCTCTTGATCGATACGCAGGTCGAGGCGTGATGACCATGCAGCGTTGTTCTCGTTGCGGTCAACGAAGCCTTGGCCGTAGCCTTCGCGCTCGATGAAGGCTTGGAACGCCGCGACATCGAAGTCAGGGCCAACAACAACATTGCCGTCATTAGGACCAGGTACGTAGAGGAGGTGACGTCCGAATGCGCCATCGCCTTCGAGGTCAACCGAACCCATTACATGGCTCTGACCCTGACCCTGCTTGCGGTAGAACATGGCAGTGATGCGAGACTCGTAACCTGCAAAGAACTCTTTGCCGTAGGACAAACGCGCCGTGATGCGGTGAGGCGTGTTGTAGTTCGAGATGCCTGGCTCCGGATTGACGATCGTGTTGGTCGCGAGGTTGTCGAAGTTCGAACCGGCGGTTGAACTAGTCATCGGGCTGATGTCTTCGGCATCGGTAAACGCGTAGCCGACCATCCAATCCAAACCGAAGTCATAGTCGTGACGTGCGACTAAAGAGAACGACGTCGACTTTGCTTCGCGATCAGAGTTCGTGAGCATGAAGTTGTCACGGCCTGTTGAGTAATCGAAGATTGGCTGACCGGTAGTCGTAACGCCTATTTGCTCTTGCGAGACGTCTACATAGTAGGCGGCATCATTCGCAATAGAGTAGAGGAAGTCTGCATCGACGCTTAGGCCGCTATCGAACGTGTAGGTACCACCCAGTGCGATCTTCCACTCCGAAGGCTGTTCGTAGTTTGGATCGATAAGCACGAGGAAGCTGTCGTTAGCCGAATCGGCTGTGGTGTTGGCGACTTGGTCGATCATCTCCTGAGGGACGTCGTAGCCAGGTCGGCCAGCGCCGCTGAGTTCCCAGTTGCTGAAGATCGAGCGAGCACCGCTGAAGTTACGATTTTGCAGCTGCACGTTTGTGAGGCCATCGTTGCTCCATGCATTCGAAATCCAGACATTTGGGTTGCCGCCAGAGTAGAGGCCGGCGCCACCGCGAACCGTTAGGTTGTAGTTCGCTTCCCAAGTGAAGCCCAGACGAGGCATGAGAAGGTCGAGGCCGTCGATGTTGGTGTCGTTTCGCAGGCCGCCATTCGCCGCAGCGAACGCTGCGTTGTAGTTGGGTCTGTCGTCGCTTTCAAACCAGTCGTAACGCAGGCCAGCCACAACTGTTAGGTTATAGTCAGCGAGATAGAGCTCGTCCTGTAGGTAAACGGTGTTGAGCGAGTTTTCAAAGCTCGCTGCCGCGTCGGCTGCGTTATTGGTGCCGCCGCCGCTACCGTAGTAGATACGGCTCGGGCGACCCAGTTCGAAGCGGTCGATTCCCGACAATCCGCAGCTAGGATCGTCGAATCGACCCTGTGCAGTCAGTGCCTGACAGGCAGCTGAGTTGGCTGCTGAATCGTCGAAGAAATCGTATTCACCGCCGCGCGCGTGCTGCACGAACTGGTTGAAGACGTTAAGCGTTTCGCGCTCATAGCCGAAGGTTAGTACCTGATCGCCGAGGAGATATTCGCCTGCAATCTTGAAGAAATCAGATTCGGTATTGAGGGCGTTAGCTTGGCGCGAATCGTCGGCGCCGAGGTAAACGGTATCGCGGCCAATACTGATTTGCATATCGGCGAAATCAGCTGGTCCCACGGTAACCTGCGAGTCATCCATGGTGTTTTTGCTGTAGAACATTTCGCTAGAGAGCGCATCTGACCACTGCGAACGCAGGCGAACTGTTGTCGTCTCAGATACCGCACCCTTGTTGTAGAAGTGATTTGCAAACTCGAACTCGTTGTCGTCGCCATCAGACGAACGAAGCTGAATGCCGTCGTAGTAGTTGTAGATCACGCTAGCATCATGCTGATCGTTGATATTCCAATCGACGCGGAGCATGTACTTCTCATCAGTCTGTGTGCCATCGGCAGGCAGACCACCTGGATCGTAGTTGTAAATATCTTTGGCAATGCGTTCGATGCGATCATGGTTTTCTTTGCTGAGCCATGGGCGCTCGACGCCATTGTTTGAGCCTGCGTAACCTGCCGCGAGGAAGCGAGGCTGCTCTGATTCTTCGTAGGCACCATAGAAGAAGAGTTTGTCTTCCATGATTGGGCCACCGATGCTGAAGCCCTTAGTGTCTTCGGTGAAGCCTTTGCTGGTGTAATCCTGCGCTTGGCCATTAACCTCGAGTGAGTCGCCGCGCCACTGGTCGCCCGTGCGCTCGAGGAAGACGGTTCCTGTCCACTCGTTGCTTCCAGACTTCGTTACCGCGTTGATGTTACACGCAGTGAAACCGCCGTAGGTCACGTCGAAAGGCGCAAGTTCTGCTGAAACCTGAGCGATACCCTCGTAAGGGAAAGGCATGCCAGTCGCTGTCGAATAGCCGTTGCTATTGAGACCGAATCGGTCGTTCTGGCTTATGCCATCGAGGCTGATGCTGTTAAAACGGGGATGCTTACCTACGCAGTTAACCTGAGTGTCACCGTCGAGATTCATGCGCGGATCGATGGAGTAGACATCCTTGATGTCGCGATCGTAGGCAACCGACGTTTCCATATCGAAGGTTGAGAAAGTGGCAGAGGGGCCTGCAGCCACGTCGACAAAAGTGTTTGCGCCGCCAAGAACGATAATCTCTTGGATCTGCGACTCGCCCATCTCTATGCTGAGGTTGTAGATATCACCCAGTGCGATCGAGTCGACAGTCACGGTTTTCGTGCCATTTACCGTGACATTGTATGGACCGCCTACGGGAAGGTTAGTCGCATAAAAAGTGCCCGATGAGTTTGATTGCAGTGTGCGCGTGGCGCCCGTACGAGTATCACGCACGACAACCGTTGCGTTCGTGAGAGGCTGACCTGCTGCGTCGAGTAGCTTGCCGCGAATAGCAGAAGCGGTGTCTTGCGCGATCGCTGCAGTCGAGTAGCCGAGCGCGACGACAATAGACGTCAGCAACAGCTTCTTAGCTGTGGGTGGGAATTGCATAGCTTTCTCCTGATAGATGAAGTTCGCTTCGACTCGAGCGCCGAGGCTTAAACTGTTTTTATCTAGTTGATTACGTTAATGAACCCGATAATCTTTGGGTGAGGTTACTTTCCAACGCCAGCTTGATTCTTGTACTGCCTTCTCTCGAATCGCATGATCTCTTGTTAGTCGCAAATCAGCGTCCCATAGCATGACGCCAAAGCATTGCGCTTTGATGACTATTAGACGGCGCGAATTTTACAGGGGTGTGACAGAAAAAGAAACGCGAAAGAGGGTATTAGTCGTCAAAAGTGCAATTTTATTGGCGAACGGCTGCGAATGCGGTTGAAAAGTCGAGAAAACGCGTTCGAATCGGGCGTGATCCTCTCACGCGCTTTCTCTCAATCGCACGCCGTTGGGCGCCTGCAGCGGGATGCTAGTTAACGGCGCCTGCAGCGAGGTGCTGTTTAATATAGACGCCCGTGTGCGACTTCTTATTTTTCGCAATTTGCTCAGGAGTGCCCTCTGCGATAATCATACCACCGCCGCTGCCGCCCTCAGGGCCTAAGTCGACAACCCAGTCGGCGGTCTTGATCACATCGAGATTGTGCTCAATAACAACGATCGTGTTGCCTTGGTCACGCAAATGATGCAGCACCGCGAGAAGCTGTTTGATATCGTGAAAGTGGAGACCGGTTGTTGGCTCATCGAGTATGTAGAGGGTTTTGCCCGTATCGCGTTTCGAGAGTTCGCGTGACAGCTTCACCCGCTGCGCTTCCCCGCCCGAAAGTGTCGTCGCCGCTTGACCCAAGCAGATATAAGACAGGCCGACATCCATGAGCGTTTGCAGTTTACGTGCTATTGCCGGCACGGCATCGAAAAACTCGCGCGCGGCCTCGATGGTCATATCGAGGACTTCGTTTATGTTTTTGCCTTTGTACTTTACTTCCAGTGTTTCTCGGTTATAGCGTTTGCCGCGGCAGACATCGCAGGCGACATAGACGTCGGGTAAAAAATGCATCTCGACTTTGACTACGCCGTCGCCCTGACACGCCTCGCAGCGCCCCCCTTTGACATTGAAGCTAAAGCGTCCGGGCTTATACCCGCGGGTGCGCGCTTCCTGTGTTCCTGCAAAGAGCTCGCGCACCGGGGTGAAGATTCCCGTATAGGTTGCAGGATTGGATCGCGGGGTGCGGCCAATCGGGCTTTGATCGATATCGACGACTTTGTCGAGTAGCTCGAGGCCCTCGACCGACTCATACTTGGCGGCTGTGAGAGTGGTTGCGCCATTGAGCTTGCTCGCGGCAAGCGGGTAGAGCGTGTTGTTGATCAGCGTTGATTTGCCAGAGCCCGAGACGCCAGTTACACAGGTCAAAAGCCCGATAGGGATACTCAGGTCGACGCCTCGCAAATTATTGCCAGTCGCGCCGAGCACGCGCAGCTGCTTGTCTGGGTCTGGTTTGCCGCGAGTGGCTGGGATCTCTATCTTTTCCTTGCCCGACAGATACCTGCCCGTGAGCGAGTCTTTCGACTTGAGAATATCCTTAATCGAGCCTTGTGCGACGATTTCGCCGCCATGCACGCCGGCCCCCGGGCCAATATCGATGACATGATCAGCGTTACGGATAGCATCTTCATCGTGTTCGACCACAATCACTGTATTGCCGAGATCGCGCAAATGAAACAGGGTTTTTAGCAGCCGAGTATTGTCGCGCTGGTGCAGCCCGATCGAGGGCTCGTCGAGGATATACATTACGCCAACAAGCCCGGCGCCAATCTGACTGGCTAAGCGGATGCGCTGCGCCTCGCCTCCCGACAGGGTGTCGGCGCTGCGATTAAGCGTGAGGTAATTCAGTCCTACGTCGACAAGAAACTGGAGGCGGTCTTGCAGTTCTTTAAGCACCTTCTCGGCGATTTTGGCACTCTTGCCCTTCAGCTTGAGCTTACAAAAATACTCGTGAGACTGGGCAACAGTCATGCTCGTTATCGTTGGCAAGTCGCTGCCCTGAATCAGCACAAACCGAGCGTCGCGTTTGAGTCGCGTGCCGGCACAGTCGGGGCACGATTGCGAGCTCAGGTATTTGGAGAGCTCTTCGCGGACATGGGTAGATTCTGTTTCGCGGTAGCGGCGCTCCATATTGGGCAAAATGCCTTCGAATGGGTAGCTGCGGGTACGCGTCTCGCCGCGGTCATTTATGTAGTAAAAATCAATGACTTCTTTGCCGCTGCCATTCAAAATCGCGTCGCGGTGCTTCTTGCTAAGCTCGTTGAAAGGCACGTCGATCGAAAATCCGTAGTGTTCGGCGAGTGAGGTAAGCATCTGGAAATAATAGAGGTTGCGCCGGTCCCATCCGCGAATAGCCCCTTCTGACAGGGCGAGCGACTCATCGACGAGGATTCGATTCTCGTCGAAGAACTGTTTAAGCCCTAGCCCATCGCACGACGTGCAGGCACCCGCTGGATTGTTAAACGAGAACAGGCGCGGCTCGAGCTCTTGAATACTATGGCCACACTGCGGGCAGGCGAACAGCGAGGAGAATACGAGGTCGTGTTCGCTGCCAAGCTCCTTGCCCTCTTCGTCGGACCGGCTCACCATCGCAAGGCCGTCGGCAAGTTGAATCGCCGTCTCGAAGCTTTCAGCCAGGCGTTGTTCTATGCCGGGTTTAACCTTGAGGCGATCGACAACGACATCGATCGAATGTTTTTTGTTCTTTTCGAGTTCGGGTGGATAGTCGAGCTCGCAGACAATGCCGTCGACACGCGCGCGGATAAAACCGCCTGTGCGCAGTTCGCTAAAGACATGCAGATGCTCACCCTTGCGTTCGCGCACAATCGGTGCGAGCACCATGATGCGGCTGCCTTCGGGCAGCTTCATAACCTGATCGACCATCTGACTAACTGTCTGAGCCTCGAGCTTCAAATTATGCTCGGGGCAGTGGGGCTCGCCGACACGCGCGAACAGTAGGCGAAGATAGTCGTAAATTTCGGTAATCGTGCCCACGGTCGAGCGGGGATTGTGGGACGTCGACTTTTGTTCTATCGAAATCGCCGGCGACAGACCCTCGATATGGTCGATATCGGGTTTCTCCATCATCGACAAGAACTGGCGGGCGTATGTCGAGAGTGACTCAACGTAGCGGCGCTGCCCCTCTGCATAGAGCGTGTCGAAGGCGAGCGACGATTTACCCGAGCCAGAGAGCCCGGTAATTACCACTAGCTTGTCCCTTGGGATCGTTATGTTGATGTTTTTGAGATTGTGGGTGCGCGCACCGCGAACAACGATCTGATCCATGCTGGGGCTCTTGGCTTATTTGATGCTAGATGTAAATGTACAAAGGTATCGGGGTATTCGGATATTAAGGTATTAAGGTATTAGGGTATTAAGGTATCTAAGGTATGCAATCTGCAAGCCTATACGCGCTGCGTCTG
>JALRKV010000151.1 GCA_023254735.1 Pseudomonadales bacterium
GGATTAGGTTGAGACGTTAACAATCAACTTTGAGATAATCGTAGAAAGAGATTATTGCAAGTGAGTATAGCTAGGCGTACTATCGCGCACGCGAGAAAGGCCTAAAAAGCACAGCAACTTCATTCATTGAATAGTTAAGAATCTGCGGAGTACTCCGAAGCGGGGCGACCTGCTTCTACGGGCAAGAGCCTATAGAGAGAGACGAGTACGCTGCGAAAGAATTGCCTGACGACATTAGCGAGTGTGAACCACCTGATCCCATCTCGAACTCAGAAGTGAAAGTGCTTAGCGCCGATGGTAGTGTGGGGCTTCCCCATGTGAGAGTAGGTCATTGTCAGGCATCCAAATAAACAACCCCATCCAGCTTTGCTGGGTGGGGTTTTTTATTTGGATGCCATTATGACAGCCGCCGCTGCGCGGCGGGTCATAGTGATTCGGTTTTTGGTGAAACCAAAATCCTCACCCCTTCGGGGCCGCTGTGCGGTCTTAGACGCTGCGCGTCTGATCAGGCATAACCTTCGTTTTGGCTTGTTGAGGATGCGAGGTTTTGTAGGGCGGTTCTTCAGGGGCGCGCGACTACATTGAAGCTTATGCTTACTCGGTCAGAGTCGCTTTGATTGACTTCGACGCCGTGTTCCAGCCAACCCGGGAAGATATAGAGTCGACCCGGTTCGGGAGGCATTCTGACTTCGCTTGCAGTGAAGGGGGTTTGTTTTGTCGCAGGGAAAGGCATCATTCTCGAGGCAGTGCGCGGATCGCGGAAAAATATACTGCCGCATTGAGGGGCGTCTAGGCTTACGTAGTAAACGCCGCTGAAATAGCAGTTTGCGTGGTAGTGGACTTGATTCGAAGCCCCTGGCGGGCTGATATTCACCCAAGCTTGGTGATCAAAAGTGAGTCCCGGAATAAAGTGTTGAGATTCGGCAATGCGCTCGCAGGCCTGCAGTATGCGGCGATTGATAACCGTAAATTCAGGTAGCTGCTGAATAGTGTTATTGCTCTGCCATCCGGCAATATTTGTTCTACTGACCCCACGTGGATCTCTGTCGCGGAGCTCATAGGCGCGCGCGAGTAACTCATTGTTGAGCGTTGGGTAGTCATCAAAAAGAGTGCTCCAAACAACACTCGGGAATAGAGCCTGTGCCTTTAATTCCACAAACTGCTCCTGTTTTTGGTTTCTAATTATATTTTATTTAATTTCTATTTATTTCCCCTAGGCGGGCACATTACTCGGATTAGCAGATCTTGTCTAACGGCAGGTGTTTCACAAATGTAACGACTTATTGCTTGCCAATTCAGCTAATTCGACCTACTTTTACGACTCTACAAAAACAAGTTTCGCTCATGAGGCGAACAGAGGATGGTTCATGTTAATGCGCGTTTTCGGCCTTTTTTTAGTTCCCCTGACCCTTTTAATCGCTCCGCTGGCTTTCGGAGCTGAGGCTTCCCACGATAGATTAGATTTGACCTCAAGCTGGGTAGGGCTTGCCTCGATACTCACCTTCATTGCTGCCTACGCGCTGGTGATAGGTGAGGAATACACCCACCTTCCTAAGTCCAAGCCGGTGATTCTGGCTGCAGGTATTATCTGGGCGATGATTGCCTTGGTTTACGCGCAGCAGGGCTACGATCACATTGTCGAGGAGTCTGTGCGGGAGTTCTTAATTGAATTCGCAGAGCTGTTTCTATTCCTTCTCGCCGCAATGACCTACGTAAACTCTATGAGTGAACGCCGGGTTTTCGAGGGTCTTCGAACCTATCTCGTCAGCAAAGGTCTCGGCTATCGTCAGCTGTTCTGGATAACGGGTCTTCTTAGCTTCTTCCTTTCGCCTATTATCGACAATCTCACGACTGCCTTGGTTATGTGTGCGGTCGTCATGGCGGTTGGTAAAGATAATGCGAAATTCGTCGCCGTCAGTTGTGTAAACATTGTCGTTGCCGCGAATGCCGGTGGTGCGTTCTCGCCTTTCGGGGACATCACGACACTGATGGTATGGCAAAGTGGGCTTATTCCATTCGCAACGTTCTTCGCGCTGTTCATCCCATCGGCAGTCAATTATCTGGTCCCTGCATTCGTGATGCAGTTCGCGGTGTCTAAGGAAGTCCCCGCGGTTGCGGAGGAATCGGTACGAATTAAGCGTGGCGCATGGGTAATCATTGGTCTATTTGGCTGCACTATAGCCATCGCCGTAAGTTTCCATAACTTCCTTCATTTGCCCCCGTTCTTAGGCATGATGACAGGGCTCGCATTACTTAAGATCTTTGGCTACTACCTGAAAATGACGCACAAGCCTCATCCTAACGATGACGCTGAATACGGTCAGGTAGGTGACATTGGCGCCTTCGACAGCTTTAAGCAGGTTGCACGAGCTGAGTGGGATACGCTGCTTTTCTTCTTCGGGGTTATCATGTGCGTGGGTGGGCTCGGGTTCATCGGTTACCTCGCGTTCGCTAGCGAATGGATGTACGACGGGATGGGGCCAACTCTCGCGAATAGCCTAGTGGGTGTAATGAGCGCTATCGTCGATAACATACCGGTGATGGTGGCTATCCTTCAGATGAACCCTGTCATGGATGAGATGCAGTGGTTGCTCGTAACCCTAACGGCAGGTGTTGGCGGTAGCTTGCTCTCGATTGGCTCTGCGGCTGGTGTCGCGCTTATGGGGCAGGCAAGAGGGAAATACACTTTCTTTGGCCATCTTAAATGGACGCCGGTCATCGCGGTAGGCTATGTGCTGAGTATTTTGGTCCACCTTTGGTGGAACGCAGGCTATGCAGGAGTCGCCCCAGGACTCTGATCGTTAAACAGGATTGAGAAGCCCTCTGCGAGCGTTCGCAGGGGGCTTTTTTTTACGCGGATTTTCGATAGAGAATGATTTGAAAAAATGCGCAGTGTAGGTATCATCCTGTATCATCCGTCGCAGCGTAGCAAAGGTCATTTTGTGAAGAAGCACATAGTAGTAATAGATGATGACACGGTTTTCGGCGAGATTCTGTGCGCGGGACTGCACAAGAACGCCTTTACGACCAAGCGATTCGATACTGTAGACACCTTCCTGAAATCACTTAACTCACTGAATGACAATCCCGTAGACCTCTTCATTATAGATTTTCACCTTGATAAACCCGATGTCAACGGGTTGGATTTGTGTCGCCGCGTCAAATCGAAGGGTCCTTACCCCGTAATTATGCTCACCAGCGAAGACGACGTGGAGACTACTGTCGCTTGCCTTTATGCCGGCGCCGAGCAGTATGTGACCAAGCCGTATGAACTCGACGAGCTAGTGGCAAGAATTCATGTTGTACTCAAGGGCTGGGCTCGGGCCGCCGTCTCGCACCTCGGGACTAGCGATAGCAAAGACAATCTCACTCTCACACTGCAGGGACGAAGCCGGATATTGAGCTGCGGTGCGCAGGAGACTAAGCTGACTCAGCGCGAGGTAAGCCTAGCAGAGAGCCTAATGGGAAGTATGGGAGTCGAAATGGAGAGGGAACATATCTATTTCGCGATATTCGGTCGAGCGATGGAGCCTTTCAGTCGCGCAGTTGATATTTTGGTGGCACGTCTTCGCAGAAAGCTGAAGCTTGTGACAGACAATTACGTCATCATACCGACGCGTAACTCGGGCTATATGTTAGTTAAAAAATAGCGGGGGCTTTAATTTTCAGCGCGATACAGCGTAAACGTGGCTAGTATTCAAGATCTGCAAGAAGCGCCTTAAGCGACTCGACATTAACCGGCTTTCGCAGGAAGCCGTTCACTCGCAACCCTAAGCGACGCCCTTTCTCGCAGGCATCCTCAAGTGCTTCGTTATCGAGGCCTGAAATCAGCACAATTTGTCCCCGGAAAGCCTGTCCCGCAATTGCCTCTAGCGATTCCTCTGCTGTCGAGTCGGAGAGCCAAAGATCTAAAAGAATGGCATCAAATTCTTTTATCTTCGCAGACGCCAAAATTGGGGCGTTATGCGCGATAACCGGATAATACCCTAGGTTTTTAACTAGTTGTCCCAGTATTTCCGTGACAATTAAGTCGTCATCTAGAACAAGAATTTTCTTTTGCATAATTTTGGCTGCGGGAAGAAGTTGAGTGGCTAAACGATAGCACGCAAGCGGGCTATGAGCTAGATCGGGCTTGCTGTTTTAGTTTTTCGGCGTGGCTTTTTAGCGCGTTCTCGATCCGTGCAAATTCGGATTTTAGAATTCTCTTCAATGCGTCGCATCGATCAGCGTCGCCTTGCGCTGCTGCTTTCTCAAGCGCAGCTAAGACGTTGGCTAAGCGCTTCGCGCCCAGCTGTGTGCAGGTTGTTTTTAGTTTATGAGTATCGAATTCTAGCCGCGAGTAGTCCGAAATCGGCTC
>JALRKV010000083.1 GCA_023254735.1 Pseudomonadales bacterium
CGTCGCCTGCGAGGAAAAAAGCAGAAGCCCTGAAATAAAATTTAATACAAGACCGACTAGAGCTAAACGGTGATACCGCGAGAAAAGAGAGAGCGGCGGGTCGCGAACAATTTCGAGCACGCGCAGGTCACGCATCGAAAAGAGTCCCACCACCACACTGAGGCCTATAATATGGACACTTAGAAGAAGGGGGTAAGCCCAATAGGAAAGGCTAACCCAAAGCGCTATGGGCGTGTTCTCTAACCAAAGAAACATGGAACCTCAGTTGACCCAACTTTAGAAAAACTGCCGTAACCATATCATCCGAGGGGATTCGACCAAACTCATTTTTTACTGCGTCGCAGCTTAGTCATCGCAACGCCTGTAAAATCACTATATGTTCGGCAAGACATACCTCAAGCTGCCGACACAGAGTTGAGACGCCCAACCTGAATAGAATTTGGAGCACCGATGCTAGAAAAAACGGTTAAACGCATACTCAACGCCGACGTCTACGAGGCTGCGGTCGAGACGCCATTGGACATTGCGGCGCTTCTGAGTGCGCGCCTTGGTAATAAGGTATGGATCAAGCGCGAAGACCTGCAGGAGGTGTTTTCATTCAAGATTCGTGGCGCCTACAACAAGATGAGTAGCCTGAGCGAGGCTCAGCGCAGCGAAGGCGTGATTTGCGCCTCGGCGGGCAATCATGCGCAGGGGCTAGCGCAGGCAGCCAAACTCATGGGAGTAAAGGCGACCATCGTCATGCCCGTCACGACACCTGAAATTAAGATCGCGAGCGTTCGGTCACGCGGCGCGAAAGTCGTGCTTTTCGGGGACACCTTCAATCAGGCATTGACTCGCGCACTGGTGCTCGAGAAAGAGCGCGGCCTGCATTTTATTCACCCATTCGACGACCCAGAAATTATCGCAGGTCAGGGTACCGTCGCGATGGAAATCCTCCATCAGCACAGCGGCACGATCGATGCGATCTTCATTCCGGTCGGTGGCGGCGGACTCATTGCCGGTGTCGCTGCTTACGTCAAGTATGTCCGTCCAGAGACAAAAATTATCGGCGTTGAATACGAGGAAAGTGCGTGCCTCGCCGCGGCGATGGCAGCAGGCCGCCGAGTCACACTGAAACAGGTAGGCATTTTCGCTGACGGCATTGCTGTCGCGCAGGTTGGTGAACATACCTGGCCAATCCTAAAAGAGACAGTCGACGAGGTTATCACAGTAAGCTCTGATGAAATTTGCGCGGCAGTGAAGGATATATTCGACGACACGCGCGTAATCGCTGAGCCAGCCGGTGCCGTTGGTATTGCTGGCATGAAAAAATATGTCGAACGAACCGGCTGCCGCAATAAAACACTCGTCACCATTTCGAGCGGGGCGAATTCAAATTTCGACCGTTTGCGCTATGTTACCGAACGCGCCGAGGTAGGAGAGCAGCGCGAAGCAATTCTGTCGGTCACTATTCCCGAACGCAAAGGCGCATTCAAACGCTTCATTGGCGCGCTCGGAAAACGCGCGATTACCGAATTTAATTACCGCAGCAGCGACGCCGACGAGGCAAAAATTTTCCTCGGGCTAAAGATTAACGGCGCGCGAGAACGAGTGGCCATCATCGAACATTTGGAACAAGCCGGCTATCGCGTGTTGGACCTTACCGACAATGAACTAGCAAAAACTCACGTGCGGCATATGGTCGGCGGCAAGGCGCAGTCAATCGCGAACGAGCGGCTTACACGATTTGAATTTCCGGAGCGACCCGGTGCGCTCGCCGATTTTCTGACAATGTTAGGCGCACGCTGGAACATCACCCTTTTCCATTATCGCAACCATGGCGCGGCATACGGGAGAGTGCTTGCGGGGATGCAGGTGCCAAAGAGCGACAGTAAAGAGTTCCAAGACTCGCTCACTCGGCTCAACTATCGCTATTGGGATGAAACGGACAACCCAGCGTACGGGGTTTTCCTCGGTTAAAACCCTAAACAATGTGCTGAGCGCTACACTGCAACGCCAGCTCATTGATCGCTCAACCGCGGGTCTCAGTGTGCAAGCGGAAGCAAGTCAATACGGCGAAATTCGATTGGCGCGGTTTCTGCTTGCACAGCGATATGACCTGCCGAAAGTTCAATTGGCGCTCCGGCTGCGATAAGTGGTGCAGCCTCGATAGATTCAGGGTCTAGTTGAATCCCTCCGTAGACGAAAACCTCTTGACCGTTCAAGAAATGTTTTACGCTCTCGGCGCCTCTCACTTCGATCTCCATTGTCACCCACTGATCGCCATGAAATGTCGCCGAATCAGAATTGGTGCAATGGCGTTTGATCAGTTCGCCGGCAATTTCAATGTGAGTGCCTGGCGTGCATACATTGCCGTTAGGGCGCGCATCGATGCCATTGCCGCCAAGCATTTGCGCCTCTATCGAGGCAGGGAAATCTTGGTTCAGCAGCATACTCTCGGCGGATTGACTGTGAAGCATCATGCCATTGTTGCGATACGCCCAGGCGGGACCGTCCGTTACCTGATCGCCTACGAAGCGATATTCGAGTCGCAGCCTGTAGTGAGAGTAGGAGTCTTTGGTGAATAGATGGCCAAACTCACCTTCGAATGTCGGCCATTCGTCGTAGACCACTCGCAGGAGGCCGTCCTCGACTCTGAAGGTATTGCGATAGTTTTCACCCAACTCGAAGCCGGTAAATTTTATCGTCCAGTTAGACAGATCCTTGCCATTAAACAACGGAATCCACTCTTGTGCTTCCTGCGCCTGAAGCGCGGCTGCACCGACGCTGAGAACCGATACTGCAAGAAGTGTTTTGATCTGCTTTATTGTCATAATGATGCCCTTGCTGATTCGATTGAGTTCTCGCGATAAACCTAAAGTTCTCTCAGCCAAATATTTCGATAGGAGACGACCTGCCCATGGTCTTGCAGCAAGAGAGGCATGGCACCGCTGCAGTCAATAGCCTCAGCGTGAGCATAAGGGGTGCAGGTGGCCTCGTAACTCGGCTGCGCCGTATACGTTGCTCCAAAGATCTCACTGCGGTTCTGAACCAACACACCATTATGAAAAACCGTGATAAATGCGGGCCTCTCCAATTCTCCCGCGGCATTGAATCGAGGAGCCTCGAAGGTAATGTCGTAACTCTGCCACTCGCCCGGTGGTCGAGAAGCATTAACCAGCGGTGGGTATTGCAGATATATCGACCCCGCTTGACCGTTAACGTAAGTCGGATTCTGCCAGCTGTCTAGCACCTGTAATTCGAATTGGGAATGCAGAAAAATCCCACTGTTGCCCCGCAGCTGTTGCTCGCCGTCTATGACAGGATTCGTGCTCCACTCGATGTGTAATTGAATATCACGAAAGGCGCGCTTGGTCGCGATACTGCCAGCGGCACCCAGGGCGCGATTCACTGTCATGGAGTCGTTGAACAAAAGCCACGTTGCGGGTTCCTGAGAGCCAACCGTATGCCATTGACTTAGATCATTTTGGCCACCGCCGAACAACACTACCGCGTCACTTGGTGCTGGGGTAAGCACAGCCTCCGATTGCACCAACCGAGGGACAGGTTCGACTATCTGTTCGTTGTTCCGAGTCTGTGCCAAGGCTGCAGAGCTTAGGGTTGCAGCAATGAAAGCGCTGACGGCGAATACTTGTTTAGGGGAGAAACGGGAAGCTCTTTTCATAGATCGGCTCTCTTCTGCTGTGTTATGACGCTTGCGCTTAGGTACCCGTTTCGGCTGCCGCTTCGCGGCGTAAATTACAGGCGGTGATCTCGGGCAATGCCGCCATGTATCGAAGCATTAACGAGCCTCGGATATCGGTCTTCTCGAGCAATGTCGTCGACTCATCGATATAGAACATGCGTGAGGTGGTGCGCACCATCTCGTCATCCATCTCGGTCGCACAGGGATGCAGTGTTAGCGTTCTCGGCAGGCGTCGGAGCGCGCCTGGTCGGTACATGAACGCCTGTTGGGAACCTTCGAAATAGACGAATTCGATGACTCCATCGCTATTGAGGTCTGTTACGCACATCTCATAGATCATAAAACTATCGCAATAAAGGGAGTTAGTCGGCTTTTCCCCATTCGGATAGGATTTACATGAGACCAACACGAGGCCGAAGGCTAATAATATGACTCTATGCAGCATTATGCTTTCACTTTTTCAATTGACTGCTAGCCAGAAGATCACGCTCGAACTGCTTGGCATTTGCGGGCTCGGGAGAGATTATCGACACCACGTAGCCAACAATCAAGGCTGCGAGGAAGGACGGAGGCATAGTCTCTAAGGCGACAAACACTGGACCAACACCCGGTAATTCTTGCAAAAGAAACTTGCTAATCATTGTCATTGAGAATCCAGCGGCCATTGAAGCGATTGCGGCCTTCTCTGTAAAGGGAGGCCAGAACAGCGCGAGAATTACCATTGGGCAAAAGGTTGCGGCGATGCCAGACCAACCAAAGATTGCAAACCAAAAAATCGTCCGCTCCGGAGCAACAAGTGAGACGACAGTCGCGAGAGCCATAGCGCCCATGGCTATAGCCAATGTGGAATAGCGGCAAAGCTTTGCCGCGAGCGAGTCGCTCATCGAAGGGTTTACGAGTTTTGCATAGAGGTCATGCGTCACGGCGCCCGCCGCCATAACCAAGAGTGACGACACCGTCGACATGATCGCTGACAGCACTGCGGCAACATAAAGACCTACAATCCACGGCGGGAAGCTCACATGGACGAGCTCGGACATAACGTTCTGCGCACCATTGCCCAGAACTGTTTCTGGGTCAACGCCCTGCTCTGTAAATAGATAACGACCCAGCACCCCGATACTGACCGCGGCGGCATCAACGAGAAACGTGAAAAGCAGTGCTACCCATTTGCCCCTGTCAATTTCTGCCTCCGATCGTACCGCGAGCAAGCGCGCGAATACCTGGGGCGAGCCGACAAACCCTAAGCCGATGAGCATCATGCCGAGCACCACCGAGACGTTGATCAACGTGAACTCACCACCCCACACGCTGACGAGTGCCGGATCGATAGCAGTAAGCCCCGCAACAATTTCGGCCGAGTTTCCGATAGCGATCCACGCGACAACGGGCAGCACCACGAGGCATCCGAGCATCACGGCGCCTTGGAACATGTCGGTCCACGCTGCGGCGAGAAAGCCGCCCGCAACGCAATACAGCACGACAATCCCAAAGCCCACGAGCGCACCTTGGTAATAATTCCAGTCGAGGAAGGCCTCGAAAGCGGAGCCCGTGGCGTCAATCTGCGCCGAAATGTAGATCAGCACAAAGATGATGAGCGAGACCGCAGAGAGCAGTCGCAGGAGTGTGGTTTTACTTTGGAACCGACTCACTAAAAAATCGGTCATGGTTAAAGAGGAATAGAGATCGGTTAGACGCTTATAGCGTTTTCCCATAACAAACCACGCGAAGAACACGCCAACCACTTCGCCAACGACAATCCAATACGCGCTGAATCCAAGCATAGCGCCCATGCCGGTGACACCTAGCAGCAACCACGCCGATTCTCCTGTGGCCTGCGCTGAAAAGGCGGCGACCCAAAAACTGAGGGATTTACCGCCGATGACAAATCCTTTCATGCTGCGCGCACCGCGCGCGGCGAAGGCGCCCAAAAAGACAAGTGCAGTAAAATAGAGGGCAATTACGGCGTATTTTTCGATCATGACAGGAATTAACCAGATTGCTCGCAGTCCCTGCCAAATCTAGATGGCAGCGATCGCTGGGATTTTCATTGCGGGCGCGATGTTACCTTCATTAGCGGCAAACTGCACATTCCGCGGTCTCGACTGCGTTTATTCTAGCGGGCGGCCTCTCCGCGCCTTATACTCGCGTTTTTATTGCCGCGAAGATCGGGCCCATTGTTTCGCAACAGGGTCGCGCGCCGAGCCGCTGCCAATCTGCAAGACTAGCCTACAGTAACTATGGAATACGCCTCTCTCATTGCCTTCGCGGTTACAAGCTGCATTACCCCCGGCCCTAATAATTCGATGCTGATGGCGTCAGGGCTTAACTATGGGACTAGGCGCAGCCTGCCGCATTACTTCGGCATCATTCTTGGCTTCCCCGCAATGATCTTGGCGGTAGGACTCGGCATCGCGCAAGTCTTCGATCTCTACCCCTCACTGCATACCGCACTGAAAATCGTTGGTGCCTGTTACCTCACGTATCTCGCCTATCGAATCGCAACCGCCCCAGTTAGCAGTGATGCGGTGAGCGCGGGCAAGCCATTCACCTTTCTCCAAGCGGCAGCATTCCAGTGGGTGAATCCCAAGGCATGGGTTATGGCGGTTGGCGCGATCGTGACCTACACCAGTATCGGCAACGATTATCTAAGCGAGGTGATGGCGATTACCTTGCTATTCTTCGTCATTGGGGCACCATGCATCTGGCTCTGGCTCTGGCTCGGCGCGTCCCTACAACGCATCCTTCGCAGCCCGCGAGCGATTCGCGGCTTCAATTGGAGTATGGCAGCGCTGCTTATCGCCTCTCTTTTCCCCGTGTTTGCCGAGCTTTTAACTACTCTCTAAGTGCTCTCTGAATAACTCTCAGCGCGCTCTAGAAACTCTCTAAGGGCTCTCTAAGCACTATCTGACTAATCGCATCTAATCGCGCTCTACTCTGCCGCACTTTGTTAGCCAAAATCACACATAAGTGGTCGAATCCGCTCAAGCGCCAGAATGCCCCTCCTAAAAACACAACAAAATTAACTAGATAGATATTGGCATCCTGCTTGCAACCTACAGCTAACGCAGCAGCAATCTCGCGCTCAAAGGGTCTGCACATCCGGGAAGTTCAGCGTAAGTTAAGCGCAACCGATCAAAAATACATCCCGATGAGTAACTTCTCGACTACGTGTGCGTCAAAACAACGACATCAAAAGGCTCAACCGCACTAGGCATAGCACCGCTACCATCATCGGCCACAGCACCACCAAGGAAAGGCACAATGCAAAATACTCTTATCGGGCTTTTCGCCAATCACAAGGTCGCCGCGAATCTGGTCATGATAATGATGATCCTCTCGGGGGTTTGGGCCGCAGATAGGATAAATACGCAGCTCGATCCGGCGATCAAGGTGCCGATCATCAGGGTCGCCGCGAACTGGGAGGGCGCGTCTGCCGAGGATATCGAGCAGCTCATCATCGCGCCGATCGAGCAGCAGCTCGCCAACATGCCCGATCTGAAAACTCTTGAGTCCTCGTCTCGTATTGGTGGCGGCTATGTGTGGGCCCACTTTAATTTCGCAGCCGACATCTCCAAAGCGCTCGACGACATCGAGAGCCGCCTCGCTCAGATTCGAAATTTCCCTGCCGAAATGGAGCCCCTCACCACGGGTCAGCTCAATGATTGGGAAGAAGTAGCGACCCTCGTCGTAAGCTCAGATGGGGGGCTCGCGGAGCTCGCGCCACTCGTGAGAAAGATGGAAGAGGAGCTCTATTCTCGAGGCATCTCTTACATCGTCTTCGATGGCATGCCCGAGGAAGAAATCGCCATTCAGGTCTCCAGCGCAACACTCATCGCACTCGATACCGATCTCGGCTCGATTGCCGATGAAGTGCGACAGCGAAGTAATAATTCGCCGGCGGGAATGGTCGGTCGCAACCAAGCGGAGATGCAGCTGCGCAGCCTCGATCAACGTCGCGCTGCCACCGAATTCGATCAACTCGAGGTGGCGCTTCAAGCGGACGCAGGCCTCTCGCGCCTTGGCGATTTCGCCGAAATCGAAAGACGTCCCAAAGTTGGGCAGCCCAAATTAACTCGCGAAGGAAAAATCGCAATCGAGATGGAACTGCTTCGCGCAACAGATTCCGACGCGATGACTTCCGCGAAAATTCTCGATGAATGGTTAGCAGATACCCTGCCAAACCTTCCTAGTGGAGTCGAGATCATAAAATATCAAGAGGCATGGAACCTCATCAAAGAACAGCTCGATGTCATCGCAAAAAACGGCCTCTCAGGTTTGTTCTTGGTGCTCATTACGCTCTTTCTTTTCCTCAATGGCCGGGTTGGATGGTGGGTAATGATCGGCATTCCGGTAAGCTTCCTCTTTGCAACTCTCCTCTACTACTCGCTCTTCGATGGCAGCATCAACATCCTATCGCTCATCACATTCATCATGGCGCTTGGCATTGTCGTGGACGACGCAATCGTTGTGAGTGAGGATGCGACCACCCTGTTCGAGCAGGGACTTTCGCCTGAGGATGCCGCAACTCAGGGCGCGAGGCGCATGTTCTTACCCGTGCTCACCTCGTCGCTTACAACGCTCGCCGCATTCGTACCGCTGATACTCGCGGGGGGCGAGATGGGCGCCGTTATCGTCACTCTCCCGACGGTTCTCCTGTGCGTTATCGTCGCCTCGCTCATCGAATGCTTTCTTGTACTGCCGGGGCATTTACGCAGCAGCTTTTCGAAAATAGATCGCAATACAACGAGTGATTTCCGACGCCGTTTCGATCGCGGCTTTGGCAAGCTTCGCGATCAATTTTATAAGCCTGTGCTTGAGCGCGCGCTGGCCGCACCGGGCACGACCTTGTGCGCGGCACTCGCCTGCGTGATTCTCTCGTTCAGCCTTATCGCCAGCGGACGAGTCGGGCTTAATATGGTTACCGGCGTTAGCCTCGAGTCGATTACTGCCAATGTGCAGTTTGCTCCGCAGGCCAGTCAGGCGCAGCGTGAAGAATTCATGGCTACGCTTGAAGAGACTATGAAAACGATCGACACAGAAAGTGGCGGCAGCAACATTAATGGCTATGTCACTAAATTTGCGAGCGCGATGATCGATCAAGAGCGCAAAACAGGTAACCAATTCGCCTCAATACGCGCAGAATACGGGTGGGACGATTTTCGTACCATCGCTCCGCAGGCTTTCGTCGACAAGTGGCGAGCAGCTAACCCCAAACCACCCTTTGTTGAAGAGCTGTTCCTCGAATTGCGCGGCGGTGAGAACAATGGCCTGCCAGATCTGTCACTCGTACTGCGCGGCGAAAACGTCCCCGAGCTGAAACGCGCCTCCGAGGAGCTGCAGGATGCGCTCCTCGCCTATCCCGGCGTTTCCAATGTTTACGACGATTTACCCTATGGGCGAGATCAAATTATCTACAGCCTGACGCCTGCGGGCAAAGCCTTAGGCCTATCGAGCGCGAGCTTGGGACGACAGCTGCGCGCAGCTTACAACGGCGAGCGCGTCCAGATATTTAACTTAGATGATTCTGAGCTCGAAGTCGTCGTTACACTCCCGGATTCGGAGCGCGACAACCTCTACTCTCTCAATCGTCTACCCGTGCGCACACCCGCCGGCGAACTCGTTGCCATGGGTCAGGTGGCCGAGCTGGGCAATCGCAGCGGCATCGATATTATTAATCATACCGACGGTTTTCTTTCGGTGACGGTGAATGCGAGTGTGGACTCCGCTCAAAACAACGCCGAGCAAATCATCGATCACGTAACGGCAAACGCGCTTGCTGAGATAAAGCAGCGCTATAACCTGACCTCGGGACTGGGTGGAATATCGCAGGAGACACAAGAGCTTCTCGACACGATGCGCAACGGCGCGATACTGACTGCGATTTTTATCTATCTAATACTCGCATGGTCATTTTCGTCTTACCTCTGGCCGCTCGCCGTAATGAGCGCAATTCCACTCGGGCTTACCGGCGCTATCGTTGGCCACTGGATCATGGATGCCGATATCGGCGCGATGTCCATGCTCGCATTCTTCTCACTTACCGGCATTGTCGTCAACGACTCTATCATTCTCATTAGCTTTTTCAGGCGCTCGCTCGCCGAGGGAAAGAGCGTCAGCGAGGCAATCCATGAGGCATCTCTCTCGCGCTTCCGCGCGGTAATTTTGACCTCGCTTACGACAATCGCAGGGCTGGGGCCGTTGATGTTCGAGACTTTTAGTCTTGCGCTCTTTATCGTTCCCATTGCGATAACCATTTGCTGGGGAATGGCGTTCGCCACATTACTCGTGCTTGTCGTAATCCCTGCTCTAATCGTACTTATCGAAAATATTACACAGTCCCTCAAGCACCGGTTCGGCGGCTCACTGTTATCGACTCACAAACTACGCGACACCGTTACAACCTCAGAAGGAATAGATCAATGAGAGTAACAGACACCAATCACAACTCCTCCAGCAGCCAATCGCAGGCAACGCGAACGCTGATAGCGATTAAAACGCTTTCGCGTCGCTTTGCCGGTTTTGTCATTCTCGCGATCGCCCTGGTTCTCGCACTCCTCGTGGTCGCTACCGGACCCACCGCCGAACCACGCGAGCAGTTGGAGCGCTCCTGGCCTGTCACTACGTTTAGCGCCGAGCCGCAAACGCTATCACCTACGCTGTTAAGCTTTGGCCGCGTCGAAGCGCAGCAAACCGCGAGTCTCAACACAACGATTACGGCAAGAGTCGACGCGGTATTCGCGCGCGAAGGCGACTGGGTTCGCGAAGGAGACCTACTGCTCGCGCTCGATCCTTCGGAATCCCAATTTGTCGAAAGTGCTGCGCGCGCAAGGCTACAGCGAAGCGAAGCGAGCCTTGAAAACCTAAAACTCGAGTTCTCGCTTGCGCAGAAAATGACAGAGGCAAACCGCAGCCTCGCCGAAGTAGCGAAGGCGACTTTTACGCGCGCACAGGAACTCCATGCCAAACGCATGATTGCCGACGCACAGCTGGATTCTGCAAAACGCGAAGCGAGCGAAGGCGATATCGCTCTGCTGCGGCATCTCGCCGAACTCGATGCGTTTCCCGCTCGCCTCGCGGCGCAGTCAGCTGCTGTTGCGGAGGCCCGCGCAGAGCATGCTCGTGCGCTATTCGACCTCGAGCAAGCCAACGTCCGCGCGCCCTTTGATGGACGCGTTATCGACAGCCCTTTTTCAATAGGTCAACGTGTCCTCGCAGGCACCTCATTGTTACGAATCGCAGACTACTCGACTCTCGAAATCCGCAGCACTTTGCCCGCCGAGACGGCAGGCAAACTCGAGCGTAGATTGCGCGGCGGCGAGACCCTCACTGCGACGGCGGAAATCGGCGGTTCGCGTGTCCGATTCGAACTTGCGCGCATTGGAGGCGCAGTGAAGACGGGCCAAGGCGGCCTTGATGCATTCTTCAGCGTTCCCGCTAGCACTGCCTTAGAGATTGGGTCCGTCGTCGACTTAGCGCTCGAACTCCCCGCCGAACCCAACGTTCTCGCTATGCCCGTGTATAGCCTTTACGAAGACTCTACCGTCTACCGCGTTCACGAAGAACGGCTCGAGGCTTTGCGTTTCGAACGCGTCGGTGATTATCTCGACGCCAACGGCAACTTTTTGGCTCTCGTGCGAATCGACGGTATCGCACCCGGAGACAGCCTTTTGGGCTCACAACTCGCGCGTGCTATAACAGGGTTACTGGTGTCTCCCATTCCGGCGGAAACGACCCAGATATAACTTTACCCGCTACGAGGTTTATTCCATGCAATTCATGATAGTCGCCTATGATGGCACCGACGAAGGCGCTCTAAACAGAAGGCTCGCCGTGAGAGACTCACACATCGCCGGTGCGATAGAGCTCAAGAACAAAGGCAATCTGATCGCGGGGGGCGCAATCTTAGACGACACAGGTCGCATGATTGGGTCGACTACCTATGTCGAATTCGAATCCCGCGCCGAACTCGATGCTTGGCTAGAGCGAGACCCCTACGTGACCGGCGACGTTTGGCGCGATATTACGATCACCCCGATCCGCCTCGCAGTTTAGGGAGTCTCTGCAGCGAAACGACTCATTCGCTGCCCCTCACGAGAGTCTTTGCTCGCAGCACGACACCCCTAGGGAGTATGATTTCGTGCTATGAAACTTCTCTCTGGTTGTCGCAGTCTTTTCCTTATCACCTGCTCGGCGCTTGGCTTTGGGGCGAGCTTCGCGCAGGTCCCAGCGCTCGAAATCAATACTGCAAACGCGCAGCTAACCGACAACATTCGCGCCCACGTCCGACTCCCTTCGATTAGCTGCGCAAGCGATGACGTCGAACTCGCTCGCGCACTCAGGTCACGAGTGGCGACACTTACCAATACCGTGGAACGTGCCAGCCAAGCGGTGGGTTTTTATTTCGCGGAGCCGCAAATAACCCTCGAAAAAACCGCTGACTGTTGGTTGCTGTCGATCGCCGTGGAAGCAGGAGACCCAGTCCTAGTTAAGTCTGTAGCGATATCGATTGAGGCGGATGACGACCTCTTTGCGAGCACACTCGAGAACTTGCCTTTGCGCGAAGGCAGCCAGCTTAGCCACGGCGATTATGAAGCCGCCAAGGCCGAGCTCACTGCACGCGCGTTCGAACTCGGCTATCTCGATGCTCGGTTCACTCTCGCCAGGTTAACTATCGACAAACCCCAGTTAGCGGCCTCTATCGAGCTAGCACTCGATCTCGGCGCGCGTCACCGATTTGGTCAAATAGCTTTTGATACCGGAGGCGCGCTTTCTAACGACTTTGTAAACCGCTTCGTGACCTTCAACGAAGGCGACTTTTATTCACCGCAGAAGTTATTAGACCTGCGCAGCGCGCTCAACGATTCTCAGTATTTTGCTGACATTAGCATCACGCCTCGACTAGGGGAAACGAGTAACCTAGTACCCATTGACCTTGTGATGACCTCACGGCCCCGAAGAGTCTATGAATACGGAGCCGGAATAACGACGGACACGGGTCCGCGACTCAGTGGCTACTACGAAGACAGGTTTAGAAACCCAGAGGGTCATCGCGTAAACGCGACAACGAGCCTCTCGCCGATTCAGCGCTCGTTGGACGCAGACTACCTCATCCCTCTCGCAAATCCGACGATGGAGAATTTGAGAGTTTCGGCCGGGTGGATCGAGGAGAACACCGACACATTCGACAGCCGCTCTTATCGCACGAGCGTTGCCTATACCTTCGTCAATCGTTCGAACTGGCGGCAGAGCTACTTTACAAATTACCGACATGACGAATTTGATGTCAACGGCGTGCGTGAAACATCGGACTTATTAATCCCCGGCCTGAGCATTACGAAAACGCAAGCGGACAGCGCGCTCGTTCCCAACAAAGGCTGGCAGCTATTTGCGCAGGTCCGCGGCGCATCATCCGACCTGCTCGCTAGTGAAACGTTTGTGCAGTTCAACCTCAATGGAAAATGGATCACGCCGCTAGGACGAGGGCGTTTCATTTCGCGTTTCGAACTCGTCACAACCGTTGCTGACTCGATTGCCGAACTCCCCGTATCGATTCAAACCTTTACCGGGGGTGATCAAAGCATACGCGGGTATGACTACAAGTCGATCGGCGCGCGTAATTCCGAGGGCTTGATCACTGGCGGCAAGAGTCTCGCTGTCGCGTCCGCCGAGGTTGATTTTGGCATCGCAGAAAAATGGCGTCTTGCCCTGTTTACAGATGTGGGTGATGCCTTCGATGATTTCAATCAAGTTAATTTCAAGCAAAGCGCAGGCGTAGGCATTCGCTGGATCTCGCCAATAGGTCCTATACGCATCGATCTCGCACGCCCCATAAACAGCGGCGAGGGTGTGAGACTCCACCTAAGCATGGGGCCTGATCTATGAGGCGCATTGGCATACGTTTTCTACAGATTTCGCTTTCGCTGCTGCTGATTCTCACGGCAGCACTTTTTCTGGGCGTCGGCACCGAGGGAGGCACGCGCGCGCTCCTGACGCAGATTTTGAAGCGAACGAATACGCAAGGCTTTAGTCTTGAGATGCAAGGAGTAACTGGAACTCTACTACGGCAAGTAAACGCCGATCGCGCTCTAATCCAGCAAGGAGAAGCGTTCTACGCGATCAACGACTTTGTTGCTGAAATTTCTCTGCTCGCACTGATTCGCCGTGAACTGGTCGTCGAGCAATTTGCCGGCAGCTACACCGCGCCCGCCGAATCTTTAGGCTATCCGACAATACGCTTTTCGAGCCGTGGCGCGTTCGACCTAAGCCAGATCCGGTACTTCACACTCGATTGGGACATCCAATCAACGAACGAGATTGCGTTATTGCTAGGGACGCTCGCGACACCGCGTGCAGGTGAATTTTCCCTCTCTGGCAGAGCGAGCCTTTCAGGCAATTTTGATTCGATAGCGATAAGCCACGACTTACTGTTACCGTGGAAAATCACCTCGGTGGGGACTGTGGAACCCTTCGCGCTTGCGCATGCGTTTGAGCACTCGAGTGAGCAGCTTCTACTTAGAGAAGGAAAGTCCAAGCCGGTTCTACTAAACCCTAAACTCACAACTGCGGGCGACGAGAAGACTCTAACAATAGACCTCACCGCTAAGCTCGACGACTTGAGCAATCGTCAGCGCGCGATGCAAACCTCAGCGAGCGCGCCAAACCTTGAAATTAGCGCGTCTGCCGACCTTACAGCGCGTACCGCGAACTTCGCCGTATCGGCACAAGAACCCGCCGAACTTATAGCCGCCTTCACAGAATTCACACTGTCATCATTGAACATTGGTCCCCTCTCTGCGACAGGGACGCTCAGTGAGACGTCTCTCAGTTCGATCGCTCTCTCTATCGACAGGTTAGAGACGACAATAGACACAACCCCTCTGAGTTTTGCCACACGTTTAGACCTTTCGGCCGAAGGTGTAACGGTTGAAGAACTAGAGCTCGCCACCGCCGGCAATTTGATCACCGCCCGCGGCAGTGCAAGGGACCGTCTAAGCGTCGACTTTTTCGTTAACATCACCGACTGGGATGAATTCGTTCCCGGCGCGAGTGGGTCACTTGTGGGCGAGGGACACCTCGACGGCACCACCGAGTTTCCCACTGCCACTATCAACATTGCAGGCTCGGGCTTGAGTTTTGAGTCATTCTCAATCGAGCGCCTTACCATCGATGCAGACGTGAATACAGAGAACGTTGATGGGACTTTCTTACTCGAAAGCGGAGTTTTTACTGAAGGCGAGCCGCGCCCCGTAACGATAAATGGAAGAGTAGTCGGCTCACCCGAAGCGCATTCATTAGAGTTCACGATGGAGTCAGGCCCCGCCTCCTCCTCGGTGTCTGTGCAAGGTGGATTCCGCGCGCCCTTTATTCTGGATGCGGATTTAGAGTGGACGGGGCGTTCAGACACAGCGCAGCTAGCCTACGTACCTGCAGGCGCGCCGTGGACTTTGCAAACACCAATGGTGCTTACACTCAGTCGCAACAGCGTGCTCCTGCCGCTTAGCTGCTGGCGCCAAGAGTCTGCCACCGCCTGCTTCGAGTTTACTCTACAAGATTCCCAACGGCGCGCCCAGCTGGCCGTCGAAAACCTGCCGCTTTCTGCGCTAATTCGATTGGCGGAAATGCCCGTGTTGGACGATCTCATCAGCGTTTATGGTGCAGACGGGTCTGTTAACGCCTCAGCCTCTTACTCCGAGTCGGACACCTCACCGGCGGTGCTCACGTCGAGTCTCACCGCGCAGCAGCTTAGCTTCTACATTGGCGAAAGCGATGGGAGAGAAAACTATTCACTCGAAGAAGCCAACCTCGCAGCGATCCTCGAAGAAGGCTCTTGGCGTTTGCAGAGTCGAGCGCTTTTGCTCAAAGCCCCCGCGTCGGAGCCAGTCGATGTGAGCGGCGGAGCGAATAGCACGCTCGATGTCTCCAGTCTCACAGCGACGCGCGTAGCCGACATTGAAGCTGAGGGGCAATTAGCTGCAGATCGATCGCTTACCGGCAAGATTACACTGCAAGCCTTGGGACTCGACTGGCTCGAAGCCTTTACCCCAGAACTGGAGGCGCTGAGTGGTCAGCTCGCGGCAGAAGTCAGCGTCTCGGGCAGCCTCGAAAATCCGCTGGTCTCTGCGACGTCGACGCTGATCGATGGCGCTGTCACATTGCCAAGCTTGGGCATTCGAATAGAGGACATTACCCTAGATGCCGAGATGACCGACTCTCAGACTCTTACACTAAAGGCACAGGGTCAGTCGGGCGAAGGCAGCGTCGAAATCGCAGCTTCTGCATCAGCCCTCGATCTATTGCAGAGTGCTACAGGCGCGGGCACCCCGCGTGGCGAGGCGACCGTTAAGGGAAACGACTTCCTCATTATCGATAACGACACCCTACGGGCGACTGCATCGCCTAACTTTACGTTATTGGCAGACGGTGGCGCGCTACAATATTCCGGCGACGTCACCATTCCCGAGCTTAAAATCACGCTCAGCGAACTGCCTCCTAACGCGATCGATATTTCTGCTGACACCGTGCTCGTAGAGGTGCAGGAAGAGTCAGATAGACCGCTTTCGCTTCTCGAACGCGCAACGCAAAAGGGAATCGCTGGCGAACTCGTTCTGGCGCTTGGTGACGAGGCTTCAATCGAGGGTTTTGGAATTAATACGCGACTTGACGGGCGTCTTCGTCTACAGCGTGGGCTGAATCAGAGCAATCTCGCCTACGGCGAGCTATCCCTGTCTGGGGGAACCTACACGCTATACGGACAGAGCCTCGTTATTCGGCAGGGCCGTTTCGTGTTTCTGGGCGCGCTTGATAATCCGGGTATCGATGTGCGCGCGGTTCGGGAGATAAATACACAAACAGTGGGCGTGCAGATGGGTGGGACCCTGAAAAACATGAATAGCACGCTATTCTCATCGCCGAATCTTAGCGAGACTGACATTCTCGCGATGCTTGCAACAGGTCGACCGTTCGCGTCGATCGGCCAGCGCGACCAAGGTGCGCTGCTCGGCACGCTCGCGTCTCTTGGTTTAGAAAGAAACAGCGGTCTGACTAATCAGATTAGAAGCGGTCTTGGCCTCGACGAACTCTCGATTGATACCAAGGACACACTAAACAACAGTGTGCTGACAGTCGGGAAATATCTAACCCCTAATTTATTCGCACGCTACGGGGTCGGAATCTTCGACAGCAGCTCGAAAGTGAATTTCGATTACACGCTGAGTGATCGTCTAAAGCTCAAAGCCGAATCCGGCACTCAGCAAAGCGTAGACCTGGTCTACTCCGTCGAAAAATAGCGGGGCGCTATTCGCCCCGTGCAAGTTTCTCGAGCTTCAACCCGACGGCCGACCCTTCTTCGAATCCAGGCCAGTAAGTATGTGCGTCATCGGGCACGCCGTTTTTAACCGAATAGGTTGCCGTGGCGCCATCAGGGTGAACATCGAGATAGTCTAACATCGACGCATCCCCTTTGAGGTGATAGTTGAAATAGGCTGTCACGAAGTGATCCATGACATTATTCATTCGCACACTATCCCACACAGGATCGGTATAGTGACTTGCGCCTTCGCCCGTCTCGCTATCTAAAATTTCTCGAGGGACTGGATAGGGAGCGCCCGCGTTGTGGCCTGCGTTCTTATAAGTAAGAAGATAGCGATCGCTATTCACCGCAGCTTCATAGATTGCGCGAACGCCGTTTTCATAGCCCGCGACCGTGTCGTTATCGCCGGCTAGATAAAATGTCGGAACTTGAATCCCAGCTAAATCTTCTTTGCGCCAGAATCCTCGCTCCATACCCCAAGGTGCTATTGCGAAGCCGGCTTTTATGCGCGTATCGAGATTGTCTCTGTACTCTGGGTTACCCGTTGCATGTAGCGCGAGCAAATCGTTGGGCGGTGACATAAACGATGGAACAATTTCATCGCTATAACCACCGCCTAAGTTGTTCACCAATCCATAGCCGCCCATCGAGTAGCCGACAACTCCCGTATTGTCGGCATCGAGCATGCCCAAAAGAAAACTCTCGGGATCGACAGAGAGTTGCGCCATGGACTCGATCACGAAGCGTTGATCCAGCGGTCGATTATACAGAGTGCTCGCAAATGCCTGAGCGTCATCATAAGTGCTGTCTTTATGATCGATAGAGACAGCGACGTAGCCCTTGCTAGCAAGGTTTTCGCCCAGATGACTCATCAGATATCGATTGCCTGGATAACCGTGTGAGATGACGACCAAGGGGAACGCGCCGGCGCTTGTGTCTGGCTCCGCGTCTCTCACAGCCTGGCCCGAAAGCACCGCGGTGATCTCAGGGTTACGGGTAATCGCGCGATACTCTCCTCCTCGTGATTGCCCGCTTGCTAATTGAGCAGGATACCAAACCTCAACGGTTAAGGAGCGGTCGTAGATCGCAGCCTCAGCGCCGCGCTGCGTATTTAGCACGTCAATTCTATTGGGATCAGTGAGGGTTAGAGTGCGCACGCCAATATCAAATTCGCCATACGCAGCTAAGCTCGGTGCATCGGGGCGGATTATATCTATACGGTTTACCTGTGCATTGCCTATTGCAGAGCTCATGATCAGTACCCCTGCGATTGTCAGATTTTTAGCGGCAGAAGCTGCCATTGAAAGGTAAGCAGGTTTTAGAAGTAGAACGGGCTTTAGTAGAGAGAGCTTTAATAGAGGCGAATGGAAGCGCGTCATAGTCGAATCCAATGAAAGTGGTTAATTGAGAGTATGCCAAAGCCTTAGACTATTACCTGAGGGCATTGGGATGCAATGCCCTCAGGCGCTAACGACGAACTAATTCTCGACTAAAGCCTTTGGCGTGTGTTCGTAGGCTTTCGCGCGCTCCTCATCAGAATCCGTATGTCCGGCAAAATCATGCAGAATCAGATAGAGACATGGCACAAGGAATAGCGTGATCACGGTTGCAAATAACACGCCCCACGCGAGAGAGATGGCCATCGGTACGACGAAGAAAGTCGCAGGGTTTGCCGTAATCATCAGCGGAACCAGACCAATAAACGTCGTCAGCGAGGTAAGAAATATTGGCCGGAATCGCAGCGCGCCCGCGGTAGAGACCGCATCGACCATTCCCATGCCCTCTTCTCGCAGGCGATTGACCGAAACCACAAGCACCAAGCTTGCATTCACCACAACGCCACTCAGCGCAATGATTCCAAGCACGGAGAAAAACACGAGATCGGCGCCCATGATGAAGTGACCGAAGATTGCACCGATGGCACCGAACGGAATCACGCTCATAATGATCAGAGGCTGGAAATAGGATTTCAGCGGAATCGCGAGCAGCGCGAAAATCACCATCATCGCGATAGGGAATGTCGACAGAAGATCGCCGAATGACTCGGCCTGACGTTCACTCTCGCCGCCTACTACCAACTCGACATCGAGATCGCGCTGCCATTGAGCTTGGAATTTACGGATCACATCGCGGCGAATTTCGTCGGGCGCAACGACCGTTCTGTCGACATCACCACGAACCGTGATTATTCGACGTCCGTCTTGGCGATTAATACTCGAGTAGCTATTACCCAGTGTGAAGTCAGCAATGCTCAGAAACGGCACCTCTGCGCCTGAGGGCGTCCTAATGAGTAAATTTTCGAGATTAGCGAGCGACTGCCGCTCTTCCTCTGGGTATCGAACCATTACTCTGATGTCATCGGAGCCGCGTTGAATCCGCTGTGATTCTGCACCAAAGAATGCCTGCCGAACCTGATTTGCAATATCATTCAGGGTCAAGCCGAGGGTTTTTCCTCGCTCAAGAATTTGTATCTGAACTTCTTGTTTTCCCGCTCGAAACGAGTCAGAGACGTCGAAAACACCGGGATAGCGATTGAGCTCAGCGCGTAGTTCGGCTGCCGCCATTTTTAAATTGTCTTCGTTGCGACCGGCCAAACGGTAGTTAATCGCATCCCCAGCAGAGAACGCATCTGAGACAAAGGTCAGCTCAAGCGCATCGGGAATACTGCCTACTTTCTCGCGCCAGCGATCGCGCACCTCTGCCGAACTTATTTCACCGCGATCGAAGAAGGGCGAAAGATACATGACTACTTCTGCGACTTCGCTGCTGCCTGAGCCGCCGCGACCAGGGGAAGAAGGCCCGCCACGGGGCGCGCGACCACCGATGATTGTCAGAACACTGTCGACCACGCGCTCGGTTGCCTCAGGTGCTCGACCACTTGCTTTTAGGTCGATCAATTCGGCTTCGAGTTCGGCCGCCAATTCTATGGCTTTCTCTTCGATCACATCGATAGCATTCTCTGTAATGTAGCCCGGCACTCCGACAGGCATGACGACCGTGCCCCAGACGGTATCTCCCTCGATAGAAGGAAAAAACTGGAGACCAACGCGGCCACTGAGCATAAGCGCGAAAGTCACCATGATAACGCCTGTCGCGGTCGCCCATGCTGCATAGCGATGTTTAAGCACTTTCTTGAGTCCGCGTTTGTATCGGTACTCCGCGAAGTCTTCCATGCCCTGCGCGATCCTTCCCTGAAACGCCTGCCATGCGAGGACGAAACGCGAACCGTCGCCTAGATAGCCGACGGTTTTTCGATGCGCGATGTGGCCGGGGAGTATGAGTTGTGACTCGATGAGACTCGCGATAAGGCAGAAAACTACCACACCTCCGATCGTGTTGAAGAACGCGCCTAACTGCCCGCCTAATAGAAGAATAGGTAAAAAGGCGGCGATAGTCGTCAAGACACCGAAAATGACCGGCACCGACACCTCGATAGTGCCCTCGATTGCCGCATCTTCCTTGGAGAAACCATTCACCTCAAAGGCGTGGATACGTTCACCGACGACGATTGCATCGTCAACGATGATACCCAGCACCAAAATAAAGCCCATCACAGTAAGCGAGCTTATGGTCAGTCCGACCGAGGGGAAGAGAGACAGCGCGCCCGCGATCGCAATGGGAATACCTGCGGCGACCCAGATGGCAAGTTTAAATCGTAAAAACAAAGCGAGAATTACGAGCACGAGCATCAACCCCGTATAAGCGTTTCCCGCAACCGTCTCGATTCTATCCTGCGTGGATATTGCCGAGTCGGATATGATTTTTAACGCCATCCCTTCTGGAAGATCAAATTCGCTCGACGCCATCCAGCGCTTCACCTGCTGCGAAGATTTCACGATATCTTCATTGCCGACTCTGAGAACGTCGATAATTGCCGCGTTCACGCCATTGAGCCGCGCGTCAAGATAGCCTTCTTCAAACCCATCTTTGACCGTCGCGATCTGTCCTAGACGTAGCTGCGTGCCGTCGGGATATGACTGCACGACTATATTTTCGTATTCATCTCCGTTGTAAACCTGCCCTTTCGTTCTAAGCAGAATCTCACCCGAGGCGGTTTTGATCGTGCCGCCAGGCAGGTCTAGCGAGGCACGGTCAATGGCATTGGAAATTTGACCAAGCGTCAATCCGTATTGGCGCAGCGTGGTCTCAGAAACCTCAACGGAAATCTCGAAAGGTCGAAGGTAAGCGATATTGACGGTAGATATTCCGTCCAGATCGAGGATGTCATTGCGAATCTCCTCGGCAATAAGTTTAAGACCCGCATCATCGGTATTAGAGGAAAGCGCGAGCGTCATGACATTGCCGCTCGCGCTGAACGCCCTGATAATCGGCTGTTCTGCTTCGACGGGGAAGGTGCTCACCGCATCGATTTTCCCCTTCACATCATTCAGAACTCTATTCAGGTCCGCACCGCTGGTTAATTCGATTGTAGCGTCACAGCCGCCTTCTCGCGCAGTGCTGGTAAGGCGATCTATATCTTCTGCGCCCTCAAGAGCCTCTTCTATCCTAAGGCAGATCGCGGACTCTGCCTCGTCTGGTGTCGCGCCTAAGTAGGCGACGCTCACCTGAACGACACCGAAATCAATATCGGGAAATTCTTCTTGATTGAGATTGAGATAGGAAACAAATCCTCCGGCAAGAAAAATCATCATCAACAGATTCGTTGCTACAGGGTTTTTTACAAACCAAGTTATGGGAGTTCGCACTGACATTCTCCACGCGCCCTCGGGCGCTCATGCTGCTAGCGTGTTAAAAGTTTGCCTGAAGCTTAGATCATTTCTAAAACAGGTCGCACTGACATGCCGTCGACCACAGCTTGAATGGGCGAGGTACAGATTTTTTCGCCGGGTAAAAGGCCGCCGCTAATCAAAACGCGATCCTGCTCTAGCCGATATATGTCTACATCGCGGTAGTACATTTTGTTTTCAGCATCCACTACAAGCACCTGCGAATTGTTGCGAATGACGGAACGTGGAAGCGAGATAATATCTTCGACGAGCTTGCCTGCAATTCGCGCCTCAACAAACAGCCCAATGGGCAGAGGTATGGATTCTCCGCCGCGATCAGCAGATGGCTGCTCGATGCGTATTATCGATTGCACTGTGTTGCTATTCGGATCGATCGTAGCCTCCGTTCTCAGGAGCTTACCTTCCCACGTATACTGCTTACCGCCGTAGCTGCCTGTGAGCTCTACCTGCGGTGCCTGAGCCGAATCGAACTCGCCGCGGAAGCCCATTGGGACGTCGAGATAGCCTAATTGCCGAATTGCTAAGGGCACGCGCACATCCACACTGTCGGCGTCGAATAGCACTGCGACGCTCTGTGCTCGGTTAACAAATTGCCCCAACTCAACATCGCGCGAAGCGACAACGGCGTTAAAAGGCGCGCGGAGTATCGAGCGCTCGGCATCGAGCTCAGACTGTTTAAGCGTGGCTTCGGCGTCGGCTAGTCGTGCCGTTGCAACGGTCGCAGCGCGCTCAGCATTCTGAAGCTCCGACTCACTGGCGAGCCTCTTTGCGGCGAGTTCGGTGATGCGTGCGAGGTCAGCAGTTGCGAACGCCGCTTCGGCCGACGCCTGCTCATAGCTCGCACGGCTTCGTGTCACTGCCGTTTCAAAATCAGCCAGTTCGAGTCTCAGCAGCGGCTCCCCCGCCTTCACGTAGGCACCAGCCTCCAGCGAGGGTGACACCCATGCGACGGGGCCTTGCACATTCGAGGAGAGACTCGCTTGCCGAGCAGCCTGCGCCTTGCCCTGCGACTCGATGAACAATTGCACGGACTCAGATTGCACCTCTGCAACGCGCACGCTTATCGGAATAATCTCTGGCGCCGATTCGGACACTCGCGTTGGGTTGCGAATCAAGACAACCGAAATGACAATGCTTCCCAACAGAATGCCGATTGGCATCAATACTCGCTTCATGTCTAACTCCTAGACTTAAAAACTCACTGCCAAACGCAGAGACAGGCTCCACGCCGGCGTAGTTAGGTAAACGCGTTTCAAGCGCTCGCGAGAGCCTGGGCTACCAACGCGCGCATACTTAAAAAATGAACGTCCAGCGCCGAAGCAACCGCTTCTCCATCGCCGTTTTGGACACCCAGCCGCATGCCGGCGACTAATTCTCTGAGTGACTCCGGCTTAAGGCTGGGACGCGGATGCAGCTGAAGCATCCGCTCAACAAATTGCGCCTGAAGATCGTTGCTGATTAGGCGCACGACTAAATTGTCTGCGATACCACCGAGCGTCATCAGAAAGGCGCGCATTTTGGGTTGGAGAGACTCGACGCTATCTAGGTCATCTGCCATCGAATCCAGCTGCGTAAGGAGGTCGATTCGTTGGGCATCAGAGAGTTTCGGTATCGCTCTGGTCGCCGTGAATCGCGCCAGTACTGAAAAGGTGTCGAGGAATTGATCGACTAAGTCCGCATCAGGTATTGATCCCATTCCCAGGAGTGGACCGAGAACGGCGATGCTGGCGTCATTCACCTCTTTTATCCGTGCACCGCCAGGCTGAATGTCGATAAGCCTCAGCTGTTCGATCTGCGATAGCGCTTCGCGAACCGCGCCTCGGCTCGCGCCAAAGCGCGCTGCAAGGTCTCTTTCGGAGGGTAAGCGCTCGCCCGGTCGAAACTGACCACGGAGAATTTCATCGCGCACGACGTTCGCAATTTCATGGCTGCGAGTCATCAAGGGCGGAATTTTTATCTGGCTAATCGAATTCATAGAGCTCATTACGCGAGTCGGTTCTGCTTCAGACCACTTTGGTCGTACCAATCTGGACCCGCCAATCTGGTCCCGCCAATCTGCCCCTTCAGTCAGTTTTTGGGCGATGACAGTTAATCAGGTCGGGGAAATTGGTCTAGCCGATTTGGTCCTACCAAAGAGGCGCGTACTATAACGCAAAAGCGGGGGGACTCAAGCCGAACTACGTGAGGAGACGAGAAAACTGCTGCAAAGTAACAATCTATAACAAATGCCTGCGTGCGGGCGGCGAATAGCTGTCGTTAAACGTCATCTAAATCAATAGACGGCTTTAGAAAATTGATATAATGCGGCTTCCAAAAACAACAAGATGCCCTCAGTGCCCAGCTGCTGCAGTGTCATATCGAGAAACTAATGACTTCACTCAACGCTATATTCGAAAGGATTACTTTTAACCGCCGCTTTGCCACTGCGCTGCTTATTCTGAGCCTCAGCGTCTTGGCCAGCTGCGCAAGCTCACCGTCACAGGTAGTCTGGCTAGACGTCAGAACCGATGCGGAATACGCCGAAGACCATATTGCGGGCTCAGCGCATATTCCCCATGAGGAGATCGCCCAGCGCATTGCGGATCTGGGGTTGGAGAAGGATGCGGAGATAAAGGTCTATTGTAGAAGCGGCAAGCGGGCAGGTATCGCACTGGCTACCCTGCAAGAGCTCGGTTATACCAATGCGACAAACGTCGGCGGCATCAGCGATGCGCGCGGGCTAAAAGACTAGCCCACCAGCGACGCGAGTATTCGGCGCTCGCCCTCGAAAGGGCGACGCCCGTGCATGACTAAAAAGTTATCGACCAGCGCAACATCGCCGGCCTGCCAAGGAATGTCGAAACTTAATTCGTCGGCAAGCGCAATCGCCACGGCCATGTCAGCAGGATCAATCGCGCTCCCATCCCCAAAACAGATCGATTTCTCAGCGCTGTTACGCGCGTCCTTCCACCCCCTAAAGGCAGCGATTAGCTGGTTGAAAAACACCTTGCGGCCATCCTCCAGCGCGCGCACGGCAGGCAGGCACGGCGTGGTCACTCGCAGGCTTTGTCCATCTTCTTGCCATTGCCAGCTATAGCCGAGCACCCTGAGTTTCTCTTCGGCCGCAGCCGCATTTGCAACCGATAGAGTGCTGCGCCAACTTCGTCCCTGCCCGGAGGCGAGATCGTCTTCATAGGGCATGGTGTTTGAATAGCGGACGCCCAACCGCTCGCAGGCGGCGACAAAGTCTGGGCGGGCCTCTGAAAGCTTCGCTAACAGAACATCGGAGCGGCAGAGTGGCGTCGCACCTCCCGTCATCTGAGCATGCTCACAGAAAAAAAAGAGCTTCGATGGATACACCGGTGTCTGCGCCATTTCATGGTGCAAGAAAATACTGACGGACGGGGGCGCCTCATTGGCCGTGAACACGCGCTCGGTAAGGTTGCGACGAACTGCGTTAGAGAGTGATTCTTGGTAGGTAAAATTGGGCAACTCAAACGCACTGATTAAGTCATCGAACTCAAGGTCGGTTTGGATGCCGAACCCGCGAAACAGCAGCGCACCATGCTGGGCAAGCGCCTGACTGAGTGATTCACGGTTCTCAGCGATCCAGCGTTTCGCCGACGCGACCGACTCTATTGCTTGATTCGCCGAATGCGACGGGTCAGCGGTCGATGCCTCAAGCGCGCCATAGATGAGCGGGAACACACCGCCTGCGCTGTCGTAGTTCTGCTGCCCCTCGAGAGTTATCTGTCTAACCTGCATCGCGCTATTCCTGTTAGTCCGTAGCTTTTGAGTCCCATGACTTAATCATAGATGGCATGAAAAGTACCGAACGCCGCTTCACAGAAAACGCCGGGGTCGTTAAAGCGGCGATTCTGATTTAGCGCGCTAATCGCAAGCATCTCCTCATCAGTGAGAGAGAAGCCCGCCAGTGCCAGATTTTCTCGCAGGCGCTCAGGCTTACTCGTCTTAGGAATTACCGCCGTGCCGCGCTGAATACCCCATCGAAGGACGACCTGTGCAGGCGTCGCGCCCGTCCGCGCGGCGGCCGCAAGCACAGCCGGCTGTGTGAGGACACTCTCCGCCGGTGTCGCCATTTCGAGTGAAACATAAGACAACGCGCCGAGAGGCGAAAACGCCGTCACGGCAATCCCGTAGTCGTTGGCCGTTCTCAGCAGCGCTTCCTGTGTCAGATAGGGGTGCGATTCGATCTGTAGCATGGCTGGCTTAATGCGCGCATAGCTCATCAGATCGTGGAGAAGTGCGGTCGAGTAGTTACAGACGCCTATTTGCCTTGCGAGGCCTCTTTCTACCAAGCCCTCCATTGCTTGCCAAGTGACGTGCAGTGGCACCGCATCGCGCTGCATTCCTGCGTCAGCCGAGCCGGCTTCGGCATGAGGATCAAAAACCCACTCAGGTGGATAGCGGTCATCAAAGTCCACATACTTTAACGCGATGGGAAAGTGAACGAGATAGAGATCGAAATAATCGATACCCAAGTCTGTCAACGATCTCTTGCACGCAGCTTCTACGTGTTCGGGGCGGTGGAATGTGTTCCAAAGCTTCGAGGTAATCCACAGATCTTCACGTGTACACAATCCCGCAGCAAGTGCTCTTGCAATTCCCTCGCCCACCTCGCGTTCGTTGCCGTAATCGGCAGCGCTGTCGAGATGTCGATAGCCCGCTTCGATAGCTCCATATACTGCCTCGGCGGTCGCCTCGCGCTCAATCTTCCAGAGTCCAAGCCCAACTGCGGGCATAACTTTGCCATCGACGGCGAGCGCTATAGTTTCACTTGTGCTCATTCATTCTCTCACTTGTCATCTCGCTTAATTAAATCCTTTGGCACGCGCTGGTTAGTTGGCAGTGAAGCTGTCGCCAAGCACTGAGGCAAGGCCATTTGCCTCGATATAAGCCGCAAGCTCAATCGCCTTGCCAGTTTTGCTCGATTCCTGAGCTGCACTGGCAACGAGCATTGACCACAGGCCTTGCATTGGCGTCGCGGCGCCGCCCTCCTTGCGCGCCTTGCCTTCGAGGCGATCAAGAAACGCTGCATGCTCAAAATAAGTCGCCCCGTGGTGGCCGCTCTTCTCGATAACCGACGCATACCCGAGCGCACTCTCTCGCGATGCACCAAACTCACCCAACTCAAGCTTCAGGCTAGTGGTCGCTTCCTGCCTGTGATGCACATCGAAGCTCTCGGTAGCGATCAGGCGTCCCCGAGTACCGACCACACACAGCTGTTCAGTAAAATCAGGGCTGCACATATTGAGCGTAAAATTTGCACGACAGCCGTTATCGTAGTCGATAACAACAAACGCATTGTCATCGATATCGCTTTTGCGCCCGTCTCGCGTCAAAGCATCAAAAACGCCCGACTGCCCCGCACTCGCATAAACTCGCGTCGGCAACGCGCCCGCAAATAGATTGATCAGATCGAAATAGTGACAGCATTTTTCTACCAACGTCCCGCCGCTCAGATCGTTAAACTTATTCCATTGCCCAACCTTATCGAGAAATGGAGGACGGTATTCACTCATGCTAATCATTTTGATCTCGCCCAAACTCCTGCGCTCGAGCGTTTCGTGAAGCGATTCGACATACTGCGCCTTGTAGCGATACTGCAACCCAATCTGAATAAAACTTTGATAATCACGCGCTAAGGCGACAGTAGCAGCGGCGTCACTCAGCGTCGTTGCCATAGGCTTTTCAAGAAAAATTGCTTTTCCCGATGCCATCGCTACCTTTAACACGTCGAAATGCGTGTAATTAGGCGTACAGATCATTAGCGCATCGACGGCAGAATCGTTGCAGGCACTTTCAAGGCTTGTGTAGACGATTGGCGCCGGTTGCCGCTGCCCTTCGGGGAGACTCGCCTCTTGCGCTGCGTAATTAGCAAGCGCTATGTCGATACTGCGCTGCTCGCTGTCGAAAATCCCATGCACAGCAGCACGCCCTAGAAGCCGAGCTACGCGCATGTGTTCCTGACCTATCGTCCCAGTACCGATTATCGCGAGACGATGAGCCGGTGGGGCGACTGCATAAAGATATTTATCAGTCTCCGGAATATGTTGCTGTCCCGCGGCGCCCTCAAAGAAGCGCAATCTCGGCTTTATCGTCTCAATACTCATAACATCCCTACTGGCATTCTCACTACCTACTGGAATTCTTACCAAGAGTGGCTACACAGACCGTAGACCGCGCCACCACACCGCCGCATTCAGCGCCAACACTACACCTAAAATCGATCCGTACGCAGAGCTACCCGCACCTACTAGCCCAAGCGGCGAGAAGGTAATGTAAAGCACAACGACACAGGAAAAGAGAGTCACCGCACAGGGGGCTGCCAGCGACCACGGATTCATGTCGACACGACTGACGGTTGTGTATGTCCACAGCTTGGCGCGCGGCAGCCAGTGTCCGACCGCAAGCATGATACCGATTTCGATGAAAAACAGAATAGCGTAGAGATGCAGAAAATGAATCGCCACCTGCTCCTTAAACACAAACTGCAGTAAGCCGTAAGCAACAAGGTGGAAGCCGATAACCAGCTTCGGACCGAGTGCCGGCACATGACGCGTGAATAGTCCCACGATGACGATCGCGATTATTGGTATGTTGTAGAAACCAGTAAAAATACGAATAATCTGCCAGAGGCCATCGGGGGCGAATTGCAACAGAGGCGCCACCACAAACGAGAAGAGTGCAATTGCTACGCTCGCCCACTTAGCGACGCGCACGAGCTGCGCATCCGTCACTTTCTCGCCGTGATTCAACCGCTCCTTGAAAGGTGCATAGACATCCAGACAAAAGAGGGTCGCCGCGCTATTGAGAAGCGAATTAAAAGAGCTAAACACCGCCCCTAGCAATACGGCCAAGAAAAAGCCGCTCGCATAAACCGGCAGCACATCACGAATGAGGGCGGGATAGGCGAGGTCAATCGACGCGAGCGTGGGTCCGTAGAGATGGTAGGCAATAACGCCCGGCAGCATCATCAAAAAGGGGACAAGAACTTTAAAAAATCCGGAAAAAAGCACACCCTTCTGCCCCTCGGCTAAACTGCGTGCACCGAGAGTTCGCTGGATGACATATTGATTGGTACACCAATAAAAGAGATTGGCGAAAATCATACCGGTGAACAGCGTGGCGAAGGGGGTCGGATCACTCGCCGAGCCTATGGCATTGAGCTTATGCGTGTCGGTTGTGGTGACCACCGCAAGCCCCGCAATGATGCTGCCGTCGCCGAGCGCAGCGAGCCCGAGCAGCGGTACCGCGATGCCAATGATGAGCAGCCCAATACCGTTGAGCGTGTCGGACACGGCGACCGCTCGCAGCCCGCCAAAGACAGCATATATTGCCCCGATACTCCCAATCGCAATAATCGTTAGCGCCAGGGCCGGGGAATAGGCAAGTCCCGTAATAGTCGGAATATCAAAAAGCTGCAGGACGGCGATCGACCCTGAATAAAGCACGGAGGGAATGGTGACAAATCCATAGCCAACCATAAACAGCACTACCGACGCGCGGCGCACATCGCTATCGAATCGATCATTGAGAAATTCAGGCAGGGTGGAAAACGCGCCCGCAAGATAGCGGGGCAAAAACAAAAACGCCATCGCAATGGTGGAAATTGCGGCAGTCACCTCCCATCCCATGCTGCTGAGATTGAAGCCGTACGCAGAACCATTGAGACCGATCAGCTGCTCCGCCGACAAGTTGGTCAGCAGCATTGATCCCGCGATGAAGACCGCGCTAAGCCCCCTGCCCGCGAGAAAATACCCCTCCCGAGTCGCGACTTCGCCGCGGGTCTGTCTGTATGCTATCCATGCCACAAGCGCCATGAAAAACAGGCAGCTCGTCAGAGTCAGCATTAATTCTTGATTGGTCATACGCGCATCTTCTTATCTTTCTTTTCTTTCTTTTCTTTCTTAGATTTCTTAGTCTTCTTGCAGCTTTCCAAGCCTTCGCTGACGCTATTGTTAGTGGAGTCTATCAGGACTCGCGCCACGATTGACATTTTTGCCTAGTCCGATAGTGTTCATAAGCTGTCTAGATATAAAAGCCCTATTTAAAATCCTATTTTCATTCCCTATCCAACAGGATCGTTCCAAATGCTGAAGAGCCGCTCACCTGCGCCCCCTGCCATGCCCCGCTTAGCTCGCCAGAGAGCACGTGCAAGTCTGTCAGCCTTTACCTCATGCCTCGCGCTGCTGTCACTTGCAGCTGCTAACGCACAGACTGCGGACGACATAGCACGCAACTCGGGCGCATCGGACTACGCGCTTCTCTGCGCCGGCTGCCACGACGGCGCACTCTTAGAGGCGCCCCGGCGAAGCGCACTGGCGATGTTTTCACCTGAACATATCGTTGAGTCTCTCGAGTCGGGGATTATGGCGACCCAAGGTATGCCACTTACGCGCGCAAAAAAACGCGATGTCGCCTTCTTCCTCACGGGCAAGCGGTTTGATGAGAACGCAACCGAGCGAGTTTCCTTCGACTGCACCGCATCAAGGGCAGGCGGCGCCACCCTTGACCAGCCACCACTGTGGAATGGTTGGGGCGCAGGGGTCAATAATTCACGGCATCAATTCAACGAAACCCTGCTAACACCTGACAATGTCGGCGAACTCAGCCTCGCCTGGGCCTTTGCCTTCCCGGGTGCAACGCGCGCCCGATCACAGCCGCTCGTGACACCAGAGGCGGTGTTTGTGGGCAGTCAAGAAGGCGTTGTGTATGCGCTGGACGCGAGTAACGGCTGCCCAATTTGGACCTACGATGCCGAGGCCGAAGTGCGCAGCGCCGTCATTCTGGATCTCGACGCACAGGGCAAACCGGAAACGCTCCTGTTTGGCGACTTCGCTGCTAATGCACACGCTATCGATGCGCAAACCGGCGAGCTCCGCTGGAAAACCTCGGTGCATGAGCACAGGCTCGCAACAATCACTGGGGCCACCGCAGTGGCGGACGGGATTCTCGTCGTCCCCGTCTCGTCTCTCGAAATCATCGCAGCCTCACGCAACGAATACAGCTGCTGCAGCTTCCGCGGCGCGGTGGTTGGCCTGAGCATCGCGACCGGCGAAATTCTCTGGACCCACTACACCACTCCCCCGCCGCAGCCAACGAGCAAAAACCGCGCGGGAACTCAGATGCAGGGGCCCTCGGGCGCTCCGGTTTGGTCAGGCATCACAATTGATACTAAACGCAGCCTTGTGTACGCGACGACTGGTGAGAACTATTCCTCGCCCGCAACCAACACGAGCGACGCCGTCATCGCGATAGATCTTCATTCGGGCGAAAGGCGCTGGGTTAAGCAAGTCACGACAAACGATGCTTGGAATGGCGCCTGCTCGACGGGCGGGTTTAATTGCCCAGAGGAGAAGGGCCCTGATTTCGATTTCGGCGCAGCTGCGCTGCTAATCGAAAGTAAATTGGGCCGAGACCTACTCGTCGTGGGGCAGAAATCAGGCATGGTCTACGCGCTAGATCCTGACGCTGACGGCGCGCTTGTCTGGGAGACCCGCGCCGGCAGCGGCGGCACCATGGGCGGCATTCATTACGGCATGAGCAGCGACGGCGAAGGACTGTTCGTCGGCGTCTCTGACCTGCCCACAAACAATCCATATAACGTGGGCGAAGGCCAGCCCGGCATTCACCGGCTGAACCTTGCTAGCGGCGCTATCGAGTGGCGAAACCTACTGCCAAATGTTTGCCCCCAGACGAAATTCCTCTGTTTCCAAGGCATTTCAGCAGCCGTCAGCAGTTCACCCGGGCTTGTCTTTGCTGGCGGGCTCGACGGCATGCTGCGCGCGTTCAATGCAGAGACTGGCGCAATCTTATGGGAGACCAATACGGTGCAAGAATACGGCGACGTTAACGGCGTTCGCGGCTTCGGCGGTGCAATCGAAGCAGACGGTCCGGTGATTGCTGGCGGCTCCGTCTTTGTCACCTCGGGATATGAAAAATGGGGCGAGCAGCCGGGTAACATGCTACTCGTTTATTCAATTAAACAATAAAACAAAAAGAGGAGCGTTCGATGTTAGATGCACCGATTACACGCTTAAAGAACATCCGCTTTCCGCTCGCATTCGCAGCAGGTTTCGCGCTAACAGTTCAGGCCGGCAGCGGCCTCGCCTATGAAATCGACCCTGATTCGACCATTGCTGATTCGCCAACCACGCTACTCGGCATCAATCATATTGCGTTATCGGTGCGCGACCTCGACGCCGCCGTTGCCTTTTATCAAGGCGTCACTGGGTATGAAATTATCCGCCGCGAGACCGTAAGCGGCCCCGAGGCCGACAGACTCTTCGGCATGCCTGATATTCGCTACGAAACCGTGGTGCTCGAAGCGCCGAATATGCTGTTCGAGTTAAATGCGTTCAGCCATAACGCAGTTAAACCACTGACTCGCATGCCAGCTCAGGGGCCGGGCATGACCCATACCTGTTTTCAGTCGCCGTCTAACGATTCGGCCTTTGAACGATTCAAAGCGGCCGGTGCAGACATACTCTCGACCGGAGGCGAACCAATCGATCTCGGCGGCTATGGCGTCACCTATGCCTACGCCTACGATGCAGAAGGCAATATGATTGAACTCGAACAGCTAGACCCAGGACCACTGCACGCAGGCGCCTACAACGAGCGCTGGGCAGAAAAAGGGTATAACTCGTGGATGACGCAGGTTGCCCTCGTCACCCATGACATCGTCGCGCTGACTGATTTCTATGAAAAGATCCTCGCTTTTGCGCCCTACCGCGATGGCGATTACGTCAACAACGAGCGCATGGGCGAGATCACGGGCATCGAAAATTTGTCGCTACTGGCCTCTTGGTTTCGCATGAACGAGCGCTCCAAAACAATCGAACTCTGGCAATATCGAAATCCAGTGACCGAGCAATATCACGGCAAACGCGGGGTAACGGACTTCGGGTACAGCTTCTCGATCGAGGCTGGGGATATCCATGCCGAGGTGGCGCGCATGACCGACCTCGGTGTGGAATTTGTGAGCGAACCGGTAAAGCTGGGCGATTTCTGGCAGGCGTACGCACATGATATTGACGGCAACGTGTTCTCACTCCGGCAGGCAATAGACGCCGATTCGCCGTATTCGATTCCGCAGCTTGAACTTTGAACAGCTTGAACGTTGAAAAAAGTGAACACAGCGGCTTTTATTCAGCCGCTAAAGGTAACCACGCCTAGCGACTAGTCAATCCGAGGGATTTATGAACGCAGCCATGAATAACAATGTTACTGAAATCAACCGCGCGAGCAGCCGAGGGCTGACAGGCGCTGCAGCGCTTTGCCTTATCGCGCTTTTTATTTTATCGCCTCTCGCGGCAGCGCAGGATATCCGGGATGAAGTGGAACATGTTTACGCCGAAAACGACGGCACAAAAATCCACTACGCGAAGATGGGTGCGGGACCTCTCATCGTTTTCATCCATGGGTTTCCCGATTTTTGGTATTCCTGGCGCCACCAAATGCAAGGGCTGTCGTCTGACTACACTGTTGCTGCGATGGACACTCGCGGCTACAACCTCAGCGACAAACCGTCTGGGGTCGAAAACTACGACATGCAGATACTTATCGAGGATGTTGCCTCTGTCGTCCGCAACGAAGGTCAAGAAAGCGCGATTATCGTCGGCCACGATTGGGGCGGCGGGATTGCTTGGAGCTTTGCCGCTTGGCGCCCAGAAATGACCAGCCATCTGGTTATTATGAACCTTCCCCATCTCAAAGGATTCGCCCGCGAACTTGCGAAAATGGAGGAGCAGCATAAGAACTCAACGTATGCGCGCAATTTCCAGCGGCCAAACAGCCACGAATCAATTTCGGCCCAAGGCCTTGCCATGGCGCTTTCGCGGGGCGATGAGGGTTTACAGTCGATCTACCTCGAAGCCTTCGAGCGGTCTAGCGCGGACGCGATGATGAACTACTACCGCGCTAATTTTCCACGCGAGCCCTACACATCCGGCGCCTTTGTTGATTTACCCCGAATTCAGATGCCGGTGCTGCAATTTCATGGCATGAACGATACGGCCCTGCTACCAGACTCGTTAAACGATACATGGGACGAGCTCGACCAAGACTGGACTCTGGTGACTGTGCCGGAAGCCGGTCATTGGCCTCACCATGACAAGCCTAACGTCGTGACCAACATGATGCGCGCGTGGCTGGCTCTGCACGCAGAATAAGAGAGGGAAAAGGCGGTGCTCGGGAGTGTCGTCTTTAGTTTGGCTTGTCGATAATCGCCTGTAGGTAGGCGACCGCCTCCGAAACCGGACGGCCCTCAACGTCGACCATTTTGTTGGCTTCGCGCATCGCCTCATCACTAATCGCACCTAGCACCGGGGCCAGCGCCGCGGCGAAGCGCGGGTTCTGCGCGGCTGCGCTCGAAGCCAATAGCATCGCATCGTATGAAAGAAGCGCCTGCCGCGGATCTTCTAGCAGCACTAGGTCGTAGGCGGCGACTCTGCCGTCCGTTGAATAGGCGCTAATGACGTCCACCTGTCCTGCCTCAACGGCGGTATACATCAGCGCCGCGTCGAAGGTGAGTTCCTGCGCAAAATCGAGATTGTAGAGGCTCTGCAATCGCTTCCACTCCGAGCGCCCGAAAAACTCGAGGTCGCCGCCCGCACTGAGTATGCCTGCCAATGGCGCGAGATCTTGCACGCTTACGATACCCAGCTCCTCGGCACGTTCCCTGCGCATCGCAAGAGCGTAGCGATTCTGGAACCCTGCGAGACCCACCGGATTCAATCCGCGTTCGCGCACAAAGGCTTGGGTAATGCCGGTTATTTCAGCTCGCCCGGGATTCCCCTCACGGCGCATGTAGCTGCCCCAGATCGTGCCGGAGTACTCGACATAGAGATCGACCGTCCCCGCACCGATTGCATCGAAAATAACGTCCGAGCCCATGCCGATATTTTGCTCGACGAGAAAGCCTGCGGCCGCCAATCGATCTGCCAAAACGCTCGCCAGAATATACTGCTCGGTAAACGGCTTGCCGCCGACAATGAAGTCAGGCTTAGGGGCAGGCTTTAAGGTCGCCACTAATGCCATAGCGAAGGCTACGGAAAGACTCGCAGCTAACGCTATTGCCCGCCGTAGCTCACGCAGTCCGACGCCAATCGCACGACGTTCGGCAATCCATTGCAGGCTACCGATAAGTGTGTCGAGTAATATCGCAAGTGCCGCAGCGGCAAGGCTACCCACGGTTACGGCGGTGAGGTTTCGTGTCTGAATACCGATGAAAATATAGTTACCAAAACTACTGGCGCCGACCAATGTAGACAGCGTCGCCATGCCGACGGTCCACACCGCGGCAGTGCGGATTCCCGCAACGATAACCGGCAGCGCGAGCGGCAGCTCAACCTTCCATAACCGCTGTCTTGGGGAAAGGCCAATGCCGCGCGCAGCTTCGACTACCTCAGCGGGCACGCCTTCGAGACCGCTCACCGTGTTGCGCATGATTGGCAACATCGAATAGAGGGTGAGGGCGATAAATGCCGGCAAAAAGCCTATCTGGCCGCCCAACATTGCGACGACGAGCGCGAGGATCGCGAGGCCGGGAACGGTCTGAATAAGGCTGACTGCCGCGAGAAGCGGATGACGAATACGCGGCGATCGCGATGCGACAATTCCGAGAGGCACACTCACCGCAATGCCCGCGCCGAGTGCGGCGAAGGTCAATGCGAGATGCCCCTGTAGGTATTCCGGCAAGAGCAGAAGCTGTTCGCGTAACACGGGATTCATGCTGTCACTCCGCCGCGCGCATTAGGCGGTCGAGTCGCTCCGCACGGCGGCGCGGCATCTCCATAAGCTGCGTGACATAGTCATGAGCAGGGCGATTAAGCAACTCACTGGCTGTGCCTACCTGGATAAGCCGGCCACCCTGCATCACTGCGATGCGATCAGCCATCAGCATCGCCTCGGTCATGTCATGGGTAACGAGAACAACGGTCAGGTCGAGCTCTTGCTGAATACGCCGAAATTCCTCTTGCAGCCCCGCCCGCGTGATCGGATCGAGTGCGCCGAAAGGCTCGTCCATGAGGAGCACATCGGGGCGCGCCGCGAGCGCGCGTGCGACGCCGATGCGCTGCTGCTGCCCACCGGACAACTCTGAAGGAATTCGCAAGGCATAGTCCTCGTAGGGCAGACCGACGAGATCGCAGACTTCCCTGCTTCGTGCCTCGATTTCCTCCTTTGACCAGCCGAGCAGCTCGGGCACAGCGGCGACATTGCGCGCCACATTATGGTGAGGGAAAAGGCCTGCACCCTGAAAAACATAGCCGATATTCCGACGCAGCTCCTGCAGGTTTTGCTCCAAAACATCGCGGCCCGCGACCAGCACTTGTCCGCCGGTTGGCTCTTCGAGGCGATTAATCATCTTAAGCGTCGTCGTCTTGCCGCTGCCTGACTCACCTATTAAGGCAAGCAGCTCTCCCCGCGCAACTGTGAGACAGGTATCGGCGACAGCATAGCTCGCACCGCCGTCGAAACTTTTCTGTATGTGTCTAAGTTCGATCATTAGGCGAGCGAGTCTAGCAAGGGGATATATCCCTGCCAACTCAAGATCAGTCGAGTATTGGGACGCGCACGCGCAGGCACTGGTCGCGGAGCCTCTGAGTGCGGCCCTCCGCTATTGCTGGCCTGAACTGAAAATCTTTCATCGCACGATTCACCGCGCGGCGCAGCCCTGCGTCTTCAGCACCGGCTTCGTCGATTTTCACTCCCGTCGCCTTTCCTCTACGAGACACATCAAAGCGGGCGGTTATTTCGGCGTGCGGTAATTCTATGTTCCACGCAGAAGACTCCACATTCGGCGCGGCAAGCGTTGCCAGCCTGTCACTGAGTGCTGTGAAGGTAGGAAGGCATTCACCGTCTGGGTTGTCCGCTTTTAGCTCCTCGAATGTGAGTCGCAGCTGTGTTGCTGGAATAAGTGCTGGACGCGCGAAGTAGCCGTCAACCTCGTCTGCGGTGAGTCCTGATGCGAGTAGCAGTTCACGTGCTTCGCGATACTCACGAATGCCCGAGCCGCGGTTCTGCAATAGTTGGTAGTCTCCCCGGTAGATTTTGCTCGCGGCGAGTGCCTGCCGCGTCAGAGCGACCTCGTCATTGCTCGCCCCCGCCGCGAGCTGGCGCTCGAGAAACTCGGTTAATCTCGTATCCATCGCCCTAACCCCGAAATATCCGTCGCGCAGATAGCCTACACCTATCGGGTCGCCTCGCTCTAAGATGGGAACCCTGCTCATTGGCCCAGTTACAGACCGCGCAGAAAAGCCCGGCGAACTCAGTTTATTGAGCGCGCCGCCCTCGCGTCGCACGAGGTGATCGATGGTGTCATAGGAAAAACCGCTCTGCGCATTAAGCAGTTGCACAAGCGCGTACTCGTTATACGACTGGCGGTACATTAGCGGGAGCCATTGAGTAAGTAGAAGATACTCTGAAGACGGATCGCCATTACCTTGGAGCGATTTGAGTCGATCGACTACCTCCTCTGACAGATCGTATAGTCGGTCATCTATTTCTCGTGCATCGAAAAAACTGCCAATCGCCTCCCGTGTGGGAGTCAGGGCTACCTGTTGCACTAGCCAGCCCGACTGGAGGGCGAGCGCGTTGGCGAGCATCATGCGCGCAGAATTATCCTCGGGGCCAAGCACATCGCCCTCCTCTGCAGAGCGCAGATCGTCGAAGGATCCGATGTAAATTTGGCTTCTAAGGTCTAGGTAATCTGCCACCTGTTGCCAATCGGATCTTGCAATCTCGGTTCGCACAAGCGCATCAACTACGGGCAGCAGACGTGGATCCTCGAAGCCGAACGTGTTCCGCGTGATCTGTAATTGGCGTCTTAGCAAGGTTGCCGCGGCTTCAAAATCCCCTTGCTCAAACTGAAGCTGCGCCAATCCCGCCAGAGGTTCGAGCAGACGCCTATCGAAGGGGCCAAATTCGGATTCGAGCGCCTCGATCTGACCAACGTAAAGCGACACATCGCTTTCAGCCGCATTCTGCGCTACGGCAGAAGAAGTACAAAAAAGCGCAGCCAAAAGAAAGAAAACTCTCCGCATGTTAAACGAGACCAAGCGTCTCGTTCTAGACAAGAATGTGGGTTCAACACTGCAGAGATCTATCCTCATGGCGTCGCCCTAAGCGTGGGAATGAAAGAGCGGGATTACACAAAAAGCCCCCTCGTAGTATGCTAAATTCTCAGTAAGAGATCATCGATTGAGACAATGGCCTCTCTATCGAGCCACAACAAAGGCTGACTCTATTTCCATGGTTATAGCTCTAGCAATTAATAGCACTCTCGTCGCGGTCGCCGTAGTAATCCACTATGAGATGCTCCGCCTGCTTTCTATTGTGATTCCTAGGCTGCAAATCAGACATCGCCTCCGTGTTCTAATCGGTGTCTTTGGCACTATCTGCGCGCACATTATTGAGGTCTGTCTGTTTGGCCTCGCTTTTTACCTTATGGTGAGACACGGTGGCTTCGGTAACTTAGTAGGTAGTTTCGATGGTAGTCTCGTCGACAGTATCTACTTCTCATTCACCAACTACACGACGGTTGGTTATGGCGATATAGCTCCGCAAGGGAGTCTTCGCTTTCTCGCGGGAGTCGAGGCCATTACCGGCCTATCCCTGATCACTTGGTCTGCCTCCTTCATGTTTATGGAGATGACCCAGTTCTGGGACGAAGGCTAGGCTCAGTTCTTAACCGCCGCGTCAGCATCTGCTCTCCGCGCACCGGCGAGGATGCCCGGGAGTCCGTAATTGCCCTCATGGCAAGCATACTCGTAGAGCTTGTTCTCCGACGCATTCAGGCTCATTTCACCGCGCCAGTCTTGTGTGTAATAAATGGGATCGGAGACCTCGAATGTATAGAGAATCTGATCATCCGAATAGCGACTGAACCGCTCGATAATTTTCCCCTCGGCGGATAAAGGCGCAGCATTGCGCGGCGCCTGCTGAGGATGCAAGTTGACAGTTTCGACAACGAGCGTATCGCCTTCCCAATGTCCTATGGAATCGCCGAGCCAGCGCTGGTGCTCAGCGGGTCTGTGCTTGTCATTAAGCGGGATAATGCGCGCATCATTGACCATTTCAACGAGAATCATCACATAATCATCGGTCTGCACTATTTGGTACATGTTATTGTAAAGAACGTTGTTCATCGGCGGGCCACCGGTGCTGCCAAAGCCGATAATGCAGCGCTCCCCTAATGCGCGCCCCTCGGGACCGTCATTGCCTGAGAATTTCGCCCGATTCGCTCGCCGCAGCTCATTGCCCGCATCCGAAAAAGGTATTCGCCCATCGGCGGGCTCTACTATCCACGAAGTGCGCGCTTCGCCTTTGACAATACCGAAACGCGTGCCTGGATCGACCCAAAACGCGTTATAGCCACGTCCTTTGCCCAAGTCCGAGCCGTCGAGTAATTCGCCTTGCACCAAACCATCGTCTGTTGCCTGTCTTACATTTTGGTGATGGTTACGCGTGAAATCTTCTATCTCGCTCGCCGGTATAATCAAGCTTTCATAGTCGGAACTGCGCTGCAGCTGCGTCAGCGAAGCATTTGTCCAATATCCCTGCAGGTCAGGCTTTCCCGATTGAGTACGTGGCGGTTCGTAGTCCTGAGCAATAGCCGCTGCGGACCAGAGGAATCCTGCGCAAAGCAGGGCAATAGCCGCAGGGTGTGACTGACGCGAAGAAGCGGGAGAGAATCGGGGCTTTGTTGTTGTCATAGTGAGCTCTCTTTTTTGTTTCTTTTGCCGATCAGGCTACCGCCTATGATCTCTGTAACTTAAGCCTCGAAACTAAACCAACCTGCGCAATTAGGCAACATCCACAATCTTGCCCACGATCAATAAATTATTTCTGCAAGAGTGCACAGTATTACTTCACTACTCTCGGAGGTGCTCCTATGAAAAACCTAGACTCACTCGACCAAAAAATCCGTGCAACGCTCGCAGAACACGATTCAAAGTTGCAGAAAGAGATAGAAGTGATAGATCGCGGCGAAGGCTATTTTGATCTCCTTAAGGCGAGCTTTCACGGACGCCAAGCTTGGGTCACTTACTATTTATACATACTTGGGCTTGCCACTCTTGCACTCTTCATCTATTGCCTGACAGGTTATCTCGCCTCTGAAAGCGTCGACTCGTCTCTCAATTCATCTCTCGATTGGGCTCTTGGATTAATCGCCTGCATGTTTGTCTTCACCTTGATAAAGATAATTGCATTCGAGCAACTGCTAAAATTCGAAATGCTCCGCGAATTGAAGCGCATTGAATTCAGACTCATGCTAGAAAATAAAAACACGGGGGATGCGTAGTACGCGGGAAAGGCAGCGAAAAAATCGCTAACTAATAGGCAGCTGGTTTATTGGCGCGCCGGAAATGCTAAAATCCTCTCGTTCACTCCCTAGCAGAGCACCCACGAGTCGATGACCAGAAAAACAACTCTTAATAGCGTTCCCGTTATAAACCTTATGCCTAGCCCGCAACCTGCCGGTGCCGGTGTTGATGACAAATGCGGACGCTGTACTCGTTCGATTTGCTGCAACTCGATTAACCAGCAGATTCCTACGCCGCGTAGCAAAAGTGATTTCGATCATTTGCTCTGGCAGGTCGCGCATGAGGGTATTAACTTATTCAAAGACTCGGACGGTTGGTTCCTACACATCGAATCGCGCTGCGCGCATCTGCAGCCCGGTGGATTTTGTGGGATTTATGAAAAAAGACCTGAGGTGTGCCGAGACTATAGCAACGACTTTTGCGAGCTCGATGAATCCATCCCCGAGGGCAGTGAACTATTCTTTAGCACCTACGAACAGCTCGAAGCGTATTGCCGAGCACGATTCAAACAGTGGGATAAACGCTCGACTCGCTGATCATTTGCTGACGGCATCTTTTCAGAACGCGTTACCACAACAGTAGGAAATCATCGCCACCGATCGCCGCTGCGGCGGGGAAACTGAAATTAGGGATAGTGATCTGAGCGTCGAGAGTCCAATCCATTTTTGCGCCGTTCTCACCTGTGAGCTGCGCTCGAAGTTGGCCACCCTTACTATGGCTGATCGCCTCACCCCACGCGGTTAGCACGGCGCCATTGGCTGCGACAGCTATGCTAGGGTTTTTTTGCCTGGTCTGTGTCGCAGGCTCTCGGACAGCCTCCGCAGCGCCACCGTTTTTTAGTTGCACAACTCTCGCTGCCGTCTCAAACACTGCCCAGAGCTCGCCATTTTTGTCGACTGCGAGGTCATTGGTGCTAAGCGGGCACGAACTTATCTCCCATTCTTGCAAAGGCTGCAACGGGGAATAGTCTCCGCGGAGGGCCGTGTTCGCCTTTGCAAGGCTTGGGGACTCGGCATAAAGCGTCAACCATTGCATGTGGCGCCCCACACCGCCTATCGCAGAGCGATAGGCGATTGAGAGTCTCCCTCGAGGATCGAATTCGGTTGCCAGTGAACAGCAAGCACAGGCGCCGAGGTCTGTATCGCCGACGCGCTGTTCAGGACCGAAGCTTGCGCCACTGTCATCCGAAAAACGCGCATAGACAGTTCGTTCTTGCTCAGCGCTCAACGCACCGGCACCCCAAACTACCGCTACCTGATTGCCTTCGGCTGCGACGTCTGCTGCAGCGTCAACGCCTTCGATATAATTGGAGACGAGCGAGCGCTGTACCTCGAACTGTGATCGCTCAGCATCAGAGCGGGAATAATAATAGCTATCTTCCCGCGGCAAATACCAGATTACGTGAGCGCGCCCGTCTCCACCAATCGCCATAGAGGCCCGCGCAATGGCGAAAGTTTGAAGATCAAATGCGCTGCTAGACACTTTAATAGGAAGGCCAAACCGGCGTTCCTCGCGTAGATACTCACGGTAGTAAAGATTACCCTCACGCGCACTGGGTGCGCTGAGCCTTTTCTTGAAATAGAGAAGATGCACACTGCCGTCGGTAGCGGTGACCAATCGCGGTTGCAATCCTGCGTCAGGCGTTGGCATAACCAAAACCTCTCCGGCCGCAGGTGCGGCGATAAATAACAGGAGTAGCGCCAGCAAGACAAAGTTCAATAGCCAAGAGACGGACTGGCTTACTGCTATATTTATGGAGAAATTCACTTTCTGTCCCTCGTCTATTGACCAGTGAAACTAAGCGCGCCCATCTGCTTTGCGTGTAGCAGCATTTTTCTATTTAGGGCAGACTATTAACTCAAGCTTCGTATCACTTCACTACGCCGTTTTGGTTACTAAAGACTAACAGGTACACATTATGAATGCATCGAGCCACCTAACAATGTTCGCCAAGTCATTCTCGTCGTTGATTTTGGCAGCAAGCTTGGCCGCCTGCTCTGCACCAGACGAGCCGTCTCAAGTCGATGAAACCGCCGCCCTCTACAACACTACGCTAACTAATAAAGAGCTCATGGCGCTGATCATTGAACCCGCGTCAGATATTCTTTGGGATTCGGGCGGTTGGGTACTCGATGCATCGGGCTACGAAGAACTCTACCCGACCACTGACGCGGGTTGGGCCTATGTCCGCGCGCAGGCGGCTATCTTGGTCGAGGCCGGCAATATGCTCGCGCTTCCTGGCAGAGTCGAGGATAACGACGCATGGATGATCTATTCACAAGGACTCAGCGATGCGGCTTTACGTGCCATGGATGCTGCGGCGGCACAGGATGAAGAAGAATTTTTCCAAGCCGGCGCGCAGCTCTACAGCGTCTGCTCTGCCTGCCATCAGGCTTATAATCCCGACATCGTTAACCGCTTTGTCGAGTCTGACTAGCCGGCCTACTGATTGGAGAGATCACGTTGCTCGTTGATGAATCAGCAAATCTCGCGAATACGCGGCGCACAAGTCTATTACAGCGCTGCACAGTGGGAGTGGCCTCTGCGCTGACCGCAAGTCTTGCACTAGCGCATTCTATCGAAGGCGGCGACGCGAGTTTTGTCGCCGCGATAGATGGTCCGGCGATCGGCCCTTTTATCTATCTCGGCGCAAAACACATGGTCACGGGGTACGACCATCTTTTGTTTTTGGTCGGTGTCATTTTTTTCCTATACAAGCCTACAGATGTCATCAAATATGTCACCCTGTTTGCGGTAGGGCACAGCATCACACTCCTCGCTGGTGTGCTGGGCGGACTGCAGGTTAACGCCTACCTCATCGATGCGATAATTGGGCTTTCGATTGTTTACAAAGCGTTTGAAAACCTTGGGGGATTCGAGCGCCTGCTCGGGTTTACTCTCGATGCGCGGCTCGCCGTTTTCGTATTCGGGCTTTTTCACGGCTTAGGTCTTGCAACTAAGCTTCAGGAGTTTTCGCTCTCAGACAATGGTTTGGTGACTAACATCATCAGTTTTAATGTCGGCGTGGAAATAGGCCAGATCTTAGCGCTCTCCGGCGTGTTCATTGTCCTCACACTTTGGCGAACGACGGGAAGCTATTTGCGACATGCGTTTGCCACCAACGTAGCGCTGATGGCAGGTGGCATTTTGCTTACGTGTTACCAGCTCAGCGGCTACTTCTTAACGGGGTAGCCTTGACGGAGTAGTGCGAGCAGCCTAGCGTAGCCTTCGGCTGTAAACTATGCCTGCCTGAAATTCTTTCAAAACAGGACTCATAATTTAACCGCCAACGATTTCGAGGAAAACGAATGGACAACCAAGAACACAATCCAGCGGCGTTAACCAGCTACTCCCCGCGCAGCATAATCCTCGCGACGGTGGGTGCCATCGTTGTTGCGACCTTGGTCTTTGTCGCGGCAATCCTCCCTGCTGAATACGGCAGCGATCCTCTAGGCACAGGCGCCCTGCTAGGGCTGAATGCCCTAGCCAATGGCGAAAACCCCTTAGAGGAACAGATCGAAGGCTACCGCCAGGACAAGGTGGAGTTCATCCTCGAACCTTTCCAGTCCGTTGAGTATAAATACCACCTAGACCTTGACGCGCCGATGGTCTTCGATTGGCAGTCTACTGGTGTCGTTTATTACGACATGCATGCAGAACCGGCGGGTCTTGGCGAGGAAGGCGTGCAAAGCTTTAAACAAGACAACGGCGTCGCACAAACAGGCTCTTTCCACGCGCCCTTTGCGGGAATACATGGATGGTTCTGGGAAAACCGCAGCGGACGCGAGGTAACAGTTACACTCAATGCTGCCGGCTATTTTTACGCCTCGACTGTATTCAGAGACGGTGGTGACTATGAGCGCAGCATCGATGCTATCAGTACTACCAGCACGCCATAACGCTATCAGCGCACCTAAATTAGCAGAGGCAGGCCACGCGGCGCTTCAAACCTAGTCTAGATCTCAAGACATAAAAAAACCCACGCCGATTGCTCGCCGTGGGTTTTTCTTTAGCAGAGGTCTCGCTAGCGAAAAACGCCTGGATCTTACTGCTCTGTCTCGTCAGAACCGTCGCGTGGCGCGCCAGTACCCGATGAACCCATGAAGAGTTTGCGTCCGTCTGGGAATGTGATGTCGCGGCCATTAGCGCGGCACGTTGGTTCGCAGAGGCGGTCCTTCGACTGATAGCCGGTTACGACAATATCAGTACCCAGAACGAGGGAGTTGCGGTTGATGCCACGACGCAGCAGCGTGTTCGGCGTGCCGCCCTCAACCATCCAAGGACCCGGATCGCGAGTCGCCTCAGGATCGTTATTGTCGAGGTGGATCCAAGTGTGTGGGTTAATCCACTCTACGCGTGTTATCGGACCGCCGAGTCGTACCGGCAGGTTCGCATCGAATTCGGCTGAGAAAGCATGGTGGGCAACCGCAGGAGTTTTGATTGCAGCAACGCCAAAAGCGGTTACAGCGGCAAGAGCCAGTAGTTTGATTTTCATATGTTTAACCCTATTGTAAAACCTGAATCAAGAAGGTTTTCACCCTCTATCCTTAAACGTCAGTGTTATCCTATTCTAACGCTTTCGTGCGTCTTAGCAAGGCATAGGCCACACTCTGTTATTACGCCCTGCGGGTACTCGATTTTCGGTGCCCGCAGTGCAAGTCTTAGAATCCGAGTTCAGACTCGCGACCTTTCCTGTATTTTCCGTACATCATCTCTTCGACGAATTCGACGCATTTGAATTGGGGCAATTCATAGCCGTCTTCTAGTCTGCGGTAGATCGGCATCTTAATCGTCCAAGGACGCTCAAACACCTGCGGATCTTCCATCGTGGCTTCGTATTCGATGACATTCTCGCTTACGAGCGTATAGCGTTCGGTGACTTTAAGTTCGTAGCTGTGGTAGTTACCCGCGCGATCGAACCAGGTACGGTCGTCGAGGCCAGAAACTTCGACCACCCAAGTGTCGCCGTCCCAGTAGCCATAGGATTGACCCATCCATGAATCCAGCGGTGGCTCACCCGGGTCCGATAGGAAAACGTTGCGCACTGCACCGGCAAACGAGTAAGCGATGAAAAAGGCGCTCTCGCTCTGGAATATCTGGAAAGGATGCGGCAGGTAGGTCGCTCGCGGCACGCCTGGCATATAGCATTTTAATTCAGGGTCATTGGCGAGCCAGTTGGCGGCGTTTTCATCGCGTCGAGCAAGCGCCTCTGGTTTGTAAGGAATGGTTCCGCCCTCAACGACGCCGTAGCTAGCAGGAACAGCACCTACAGCACCCATCGCAACTATTTCAGGCGCGGGTACAGGGACAAAATCGCCAGGGACGAGCTGATAAGCAGCTTTAGGTGGCGCTGGTTCTAGATTATCGTTGGCGTTCATTAGCACCTGCCAGATCCCGTTAAAATCTGGCTTGCCGGCTGGCGTGCGCGGAATATCGTTGCTCGTGGCCATCGCCGTGGCCGCAGTCGCGCCGGCGTCGGTCGAGGCAGAATCAGTTGGGGAACATCCCACGGCGAGCGCGGCGATTGCAGGAAGCAGCCATTGAATCTTCATAGTTCATCCCTTGTTGTTTTAATTGATTTTTAAACTTCAAAACGGGTCTTGTAGATTGCACCGATATAACCATCGCGTCCGAAAACTGTCAAGCACGATGCCCGCGCCACAACCTGCGGCGCGAGAGCCTAACTTGCCGTCGCGTTATCGCGCCTGCCGAGCGTCGTGAGCCCAAAATGCCTAACCAACGGAACGAACAGAATAAGGCTCGCCAAGGTCAGCAGCGCAGCGGCAAGAAAAGGCGCGCCAGGCAAATAATAGCTGGCATCAATGCCGGTATAGGTCGAAAACAGTTTAGTCATCAGCAAGGGGCCGACAATCGAGGTGACACTATTCAAACTACTGAGTGCGCCTTGGAGCTCACCTTGGGCGTTTGCCGGCACCTGGCTGGTCATAATCGACTGAAAGGCCGGAGACACAAACCCCGACAGCGCGGCGAGCGCGAGCCATCCATAAAGCTGCCAACCTTCGGTGGACAACGCATAGCCGCTAAACCCTATCGTCATCGTCAGCAGTCCAATTAAACCGGCTTTGTAAGCACCGAGATTGGGAATTGCCCAACGAATCAAAAAGGCCTGCACGATAATCATAAAAACACCGGCGTAGCCCAGTGAGAGTCCAACCTGCCATTCCGACCAAGCGAACTTTTCCATGGTGTAGTAGGTCCATGTCGACGGTAGCGACAAATGGCCCAGCATATAGAGGAAATACGCAAGCGCGAGACCAGAGACGAGCGGGTATTTCTGCAACGCCACCAACGCCCCCATTGGGTTGGCCCGACGTAATTCGAACGGGCGTCGATTCGCCAGCGACAGCGATTCCCCCAAGACGAGGTAGCCATAAACCACATTAACTGCGGCCAGAATTGCCGCCACGATGAAGGGGAGTCTGGCACCATACTCTCCCAAGAGCCCACCAATGACAGGACCTAAAATAAAGCCGCCACCGAAGGCCGCGCCAACCATGCCAAAGCGCTGCGCGCGTTTTTCTTCGGGGGTGATATCGGTGATATAGGCGTAGGCGAGTGAAAAGGTCGAGCTCGCAGCACCGGCAACCATGCGCGCGGCGAACAGCCAAAGCAGCGTCGGCGCGAACGCCATCATCGCGTACCCTACCGCAAGCACGATTAGGGAATAGAGGATGATTGGGCGGCGACCAAACTTGTCTCCCAAATTACCGAGAATCGGCGCGGCAAAGAATTGCATCAGCGCATAGGCAAACATGAGGTAGCCGCCAAGCTGTGACGCATTCGACAGGTCCACGCCTGCCAAATCGATAATCAGCTGCGGTGTAACGGGGAGAATTATGCCGAAACCGATGGCGTCTAGTAATACAACGACGATGATGAAGGCTAAGGCGTGTTTATGCGTACTCGGGTCGATGCTCATCTAGACCCTGCTAATTTCGAATGTCACACCGAACTCATTAGCACCCTCGGCACCGCGCTGTGAACTGAAGTAAAGCCGCGTATAGCTCGGATCGAATGCAGGGCCCGTGATTTCCGACGCATCGTGACCAACCACTTGCAACAAAGGGTAAGCATTAAATTGGTCGCTATCCTTCGACGGCGCCAGCACGACGAGTTGCATGTCACCGCCATCCTCTGCAACAAGGACGTCTCCGCGAGGGGTCACGGTCACATTGTCGACGCCCGCCAAGACAGGGTCGGTTGATGTTTCAATATCGTAGATTACGCGCAACTCGCGAGACTCAGTCTCGTAAGACCAGACGCGATTATCACGCTTGGTCGTGAAGTAAACCGCGCCGTCGTGAAAGGCGATGCCTTCGCCACCGCGAAACGCTTGATAACCCTCGACCTGATAGCGCGTTGCCGTGTTAGTCGCGAGTGGGTCTGGCACGGGAAGCCACTCGATCATTTGACTATTCCCGCGTTGGATCACAGACGCAATCTCTAGTTGACCAGCACTTAAATCCGGCAGCCCGCGCGTCGCGGTGAATCGATAGAAACCTCCGTCGCGCTGATCTTCAGTAAGATAGAGCTGATCGTTTGCAAGATCGACAGCGACCGCTTCGTGCTCGAATCGGCCAAGAAGAGGTCTCGCCTCGCCGTTCCCCGGCTTCTGAGGATCGCATTCGAAAACCAATCCCTGCTCATGCTCCTCGCAGGAAAGCCAAGTGCCCCACGGCGTTGCTCCGCCAGCGCAGTTCGACGTCGTATTTTCCAGAATACTATAACAGTCGACTACCTCTCCGCTGGCGTCGAAACGCAGCGCGCGAACGCCACCGGCGGCATCGCGCAGTTCGCTATTCGAGGCGTAAACCCAGCCCCCATCGGCGCTTGCAAACACCGCGCCTCCGTCTGGCGCTCGATGCCAAACGACCTCTGAATTCTTGCTTGGTGCTACACCACTGCGTGCAACGATGCGTGACCGAAACCCCGCCGGTAAGCGCAGTCCGTTCTCATCTGGCGGCAGCAATGGCCCTAGCTCGCCAAGACGCGCGATGGCTGCAAGCAGTTCAGTGCTTTTGGGCGCCGCGCTGCCTGAAGCCATGACACTCGCCTGAGCCTTAAGGCCGCCGGCTGCAAAAAGGGCGAAGCCGGTGGCGCCGTGCTGCATGAATGCTCTTCGGTTTACTCGTAATGTTTTCATAGGTGTAAGCATACCTGAGGGTACGTGACATTAGTTTGACCAAGAGTATAGATCAGTTGCGACGGAAAAGTTGCATCGCTGCGTAGAAGAATTCGAAGGCGCTTTTCACTATCAATTCATTTGGAGCACTACGATGATTAAGGATACAGATCGACTAGCAAACAAAGGATTCGCCCTGACCTCGAACAAGGTGATTGGCCTCACTCTCGCGCTGGCACTTTTCAGTGCGCCTACACTGTATGCGCAAGACACGCCTCCGACAAAAGGGGCAGCGGCATTTGATACGTTGGATGCGAACGGAGACGGAAACATCAGTTTCGACGAGTTTTCAACTCGTGAGGCGACAATTATCGACCGACTCGACGCCGACGGGAACGGTGTTTTGACTCTCGATGAGTTTCTAAACGCTCGGCCATCTCGCCACGACGGTCGCGGCCCGAAAGGTCCGTCGAAGAGGCAGGCTCAGCGCGGAGAAAGCGCGCCACAACTTAGCGCAGAGCAGCAGGCGCAAAGAGAGGGTAAGCGAGCAGCGCGCGCCGAAAAAATGGCAGAACGCCGTGCTATGATGCAAGAAAGAGTCGAAGCGCGCTTCATCGCAGCAGATACCAATGGCGATCAAGTGGTTACTGCCGCTGAATGGATGGAAGCGACTTTCTTAGCACTCGACGCTGACAACAATGGCGCGCTAACCAAGGCTGAGTTTGCGACGCGCGGCGATGCACGCGGAGGCGCTCATAAGCAGCAGTAATTTGCGCGCGCAGTGCGGTCGCCTCAACGGCGCCGCACTCATACTTGGCTCGGCAAACGCCACACAGATCGATACGCGATGAATGATGAAGAGCTGATGGCAGCAGTCGCCCGCGGCGACCGATGCGCCTATGAGGCGCTGGTCCGGGCACACCTGCCTGCAATCACGCGCTATTCCTTGAGAATGCTCGGCAACGGGCGTGATATCGAGGATGTTGCTCAGGAAACGTTTCTTCGACTTTGGGTTAACGCAAAAAAATGGGACCCTGAGAAAGCGAAACTGAGCACCTGGCTCCACCGCATCGCACACAACCTCTGTATCGATTTGGTGCGCAAGCAGCAGCGAGTGATGCTCGGCGGGCGATTCGACGGAGAGGTCGATAGCGATTCAAGCTCTGACAGCCAGCTTCGCGGCGCAGTTGTCGAACAGGCAAAAGAGCAACCGAGCTCTCAGCAAACAATCGAGAAAGACTCAGAGCTTTCGGCATTGAATCTGGCGATGAGCAAACTACCAGAGACACAGCGCAGCGCCCTGCTCCTCTGCCACTACCAAGGCTTCTCCAATAAAGAGGCGGCGGAAATCATAGGATTGTCAGTGAGAGCACTCGAATCACTCATGGCAAGGGCTAAACGCAGCTTACGAACACAAATGGAGGCTCACTATAATGAGCGATGAGCACAACAATCGCCTGTTACCTTTCACGGACGAGGCGCTCGACGCCCTGCTCACCCGCGCGGCGGAGAGCAATATGGAGAGCGAGGTGGAGAGCGCGCGCTACAAACGCATCGAAGCGCGAGTACTCAACCAAGCGCTTCCACCGAAGGCTACCCAGTCACCTCGAGAAGTGCACGCAGCATCTGTCGGTTTCATGCGGGGCATCGATGCGCTCATCGACTGGCTCAGCCCACCGCAGCAGCGGCATTGGCGGCCGATTTTCGCCGCCGCCTGTCCGCTCGTCCTGGGCATTGTGATCGGCAATTACTTCCATTTTGGCCTCACCCCGACAAGCGAACCAAGCTTCGAATCGTGGGACGACGAACTCGTTATGTTGTCTTTTTTAGATATCTCAAACCAAGGTGAAATAACCGAAGCAAACGAAGGCGAAATCAGATGACACAGCCAAATAGACGGCGCGGCCTGATCGTCGCGCTGCTTATTTCGATCGCGATCAATCTTTTCTTTGTCGGCGGCGTCGCCTATCGACTCTATCGATTGAACAGTGAGACGAACATCGGTAGACCAATACCACCGAATATTAGCTGGCTCATTCGCGACCTCACAGCCGAGCGTCAAGAAGAGCTTCGCGCTGGCCTCAGAGAGCGAGGAATACAGGGACGCGCAGCGCGCATGCGAATGTTTAATGCGCAGCGTGAATCGAACAGGCTCATGACCCAAGATCCTTTTGATGCCGAAGCGCTTTCCGCAGCATTTGCCGAACTGAGAGACGCCGCTAATGAGTACCAGCGCCTCTCCCATCTGCAGACGGTTAAGACCTTGGGAGAGTTAAGCACAGAGGAACGCCGTAATGCAGTAGAATTCATCAATCGCCGCGGACCACGCGATGGCAGACCGCCGATGCTTAACAACACCTCCCGACGGCCCATGGGTCCGCTAGGGGGAAATGGCAGCGACCAGCGAGGGCCACGTAGCGAAGCGACTGCGGAATCTCCGCCTCAGGGACAGCGATAACTACAAGCAATATTCAGACAGGGCAAGCGATGAGCAAGCAAGGTTACAGCGACAAACCAGAAGTCACTATTCCCCCAATACAGCGCGGCAGATACCAACACTATAAGGGACAGTTTTACGAGGTGATCGACGTCGCGCACCATAGTGAGACGCAGGAGCCTCTGGTTCTGTATCGCGCGCTGTATGGGGCAAGGGGGCTGTGGGTAAGGCCCTACTCAATGTTTTTTGAAAACATAAAAACCGAGGGGAGTTTGGTACCTCGCTTCGCTTTTCTCGGTGAAGAAGCATAAGCCTCATTCCACCCGTGCTGCCAGACTCTCAAATTCGGCCAGTTGAGCATCGATGAACTGCTCTGCCACAGCGCGTTGAGCAGGCGAGAGATTTTCCCCCAGTGCCTGCCGCGTCCGTTCCAACGCCTCCCGCTGCAAACTTAGCCGCGCTCTCTGCGAGGTTTCTTCAAGGGCATGTGGATTGAGCAGCGCATAGCTGCTCTCAAAATGGGTTGCGACGAGATGATCAATCTCACCCTTAGTGAAATCCAGTCCGTTCTGCCGCGCGAATAGTTCGGCTTGCCCGCGATAGCTTGGCTTAAATTTTTCCCATGCATTGCGCCGCATGAGCGCCTCGAGATCTCTTATTTCGTTTTGGCTAAGTGCGGGACGGAGACGCGACAGCACATAATTTGCAGCCGGCTTATAGGCCCTCTGCCTGCTGCCCATCGTACCCATACTCTGCGCCAATCTAAAATCAGTTAATTCGCGATGAGCCTGGACAAGCGCATCGCGAATCGCGCTCTTTCGCTGTTCGTCACCGGTGAGGCTGACATAAAACTGTGCGAAGTCAGCGTCTACCTCGCCAAGCAGACGTTCTTCGGCGACCGCTGACTGTTGTGCATCAAGATCGGCGAAGAGAAACTGATTCTCGAGCTGCACGAGGGAGAGACCCTCAGGGGCATCTTGCATTAAGAAACCAGAGCGCGGAGCTGGACTCGATTCGGGACCCTGCGGTGTTGGCAGCACAAGCGTTAGGATCAGGACGATACCGAGACCCAATAAGCCGCCCAGAATAACTCGAAGTACTCTCCTTACACTGTGCTCCATGCGCCCTCTTCTCATTTAGTTGTAAACCACTCTGAGTCTACGCTCTTCCGGCGTTAGCTGATCAGTGTGACTCCGGTTACACTCTGTTTTGAGCCATGCTGTAAAATTCCGGCGCCTGCAAAGTGCATCAGATTCACCCACTTATTACTACTTGCTAACTGCATTTAAGGAAATCAGAAATGTCGTTCCGCTCGATTCGTCACCTCAGCTATTCTTCACGATTCGTTGAAGCACTCACCAACTGCAGCCTACGAAACAGTTTGGCGGTCGTGGCCCTCACCTCGACTCTCGCTCACGGCGCATTGGCGTCGGAGATAGTTCGCGTCGACACCGACACCGGAAGCTTCGTGCTCGAGATGTATTCAGATATCGCGCCGGTCACTGTCGCTAACTTTCTTTCTTACGTGAATAGAGGGGCCTACGAAAACACAATAATCCACAGGAAAGTAAACAATTTCGTCATTCAGGGCGGTGGTTTTTTTTACAACCCAGAGCTTGGTGATATTTCCGGGATCAACGTTGGACCTGCGATTGTGAACGAATTCAACCGCTCAAACACACGCGGCACTATTGCTATGGCGAAGGTTGGCGGCGACCCCAACAGCGCAACGAGCCAATGGTTTATCAACTTAGGCGACAACAGTGCGAACTTAGACTCTCAGAATGGCGGGTTTACAGTTTTTGGCAAAGTACTCGGAACAGGCATGAATGCAGTCGATGCAGTCGGCGCACTGCAGACGGTTAATGTCACCGGCGCCATGTCATTCAGCGACGTGCCTATCCTGTCACTGAGTGGCAATACCATTGCCGACGCCGACTTTGTGAACGTTTCGATGACCGCCCTATCTACTTCAAGTAAATTCGATTCGGGGAAACTCTCTGTTGCGCTAAACGCGGGAGCTATCGGGCAAGCTTGGGTAGATTTTGCTATCACGCAGAGCGCGCCTGAAACGATTATTACACTGATCCCCACGAGCACACTATTCATCGACAAAGTACTGGAGGAAATGGCAACTTTCGACGGCCTTTCAGGCACGCTATCGATCCCAGAACTGGAGTTAAATGGCGAAGTAGCCTATACCAACGTCGTTTTTAAACTCACTGACGCGCAGACCTATTCCTTCACACTGCAAAGTTTCGACGAAGCGCCCTAACCTGCCACAGGGCAACTCGGCAATAAAAACTCGGCAATAAAAAAGGGCCAACTCAATGTTGACCCTTTTTTGTAATGCGACTTCAGCATGAAGGCCGCAGTAGCGTTTTAATGCGGCTTAGGGGATTAGACGCGGGATAAACTTAGTCATACCCTGAATCGGACCCACTTCACCCGCGTACACCACGCCGTTGCGATCAACCGTTACGCCTTCACCCATTGAGCCGGTGCCGCCCATACCGGAGGCTCGCTCTGAAACGTGCTCTGGAATGAAGTACATGACTTCACCTGTCTTCGCGCTGCCTACTCGAAGACCCTTACGCCAGCCGCCTGGGTTGTAGTTAGGATCAGACTCAGAGTCGATTGCGTAAAGCATGTCGGTCGACTTATCGATGAACAGGCCACTGATGCGGCTGAACTGATACCACGTGTCTTGGTGATTTCCGTCTTGGTCGAATATCTGAATACGATTATTGCCGCGGTCTGCGACGAAGAGTCGACCCTGAGAATCCATCGCTAGCGAATGCGGCGAACGGAATTGACCATCTTCGAAACCCCATTCACCGAAGGATTTAATAAAGCTACCGTCCGGCGCAAAAATAGATATTCGGCTCTTCGCAGTGGGACCTGCTTCGTCTTGGAACTGCGCACCGTGCGTATCAGCAACGAAAATATTGCCGTTCGGCGCGATAAGCACATCATTAGGCGAGTCAAAATGCGTCGGCGGGTCGCCCGCCTCCCCGCCAGTGCCGAGGGTCATGAGTAACTCACCGTTCGGGCTAAACTTAAGGACAGTATGACCTTTACCAGCCGCGGCAGGGTTTTCTTCGAGCTCGCGCGCGTTTGCGGCGCGTGCATCAACTACCCACACATTGCCATCCGCATCAACATCCATGCCGTGAGGCCAAATGATGAGGTCTGCGCCAAAACTCTGCACAACATTACCCTGCGGGTCGAGCTTCACAATAGGATCGACACTCGAAGTCGCACAGGAATTTGAGCCACAGCGATCACCTGCCCACACGTGGATTCCGTCAATATCGATATTGACAGCGCTCACCGAGCCCCAGCTGCGTCCATCGGGCAACGTGCCGAAGTCGCGCTGCGTCTCATAGGGATTAGGCAGGTGGTTAACGGGTTCCTGGTTCGCGTGCTCTGGCGGCTGAACCGCACCGCGCTGCGCGACAGCGGCACCTGACAACAAACAAAGCGCGAGCGAGGCAAGGCCTGCCTTGCGCGCAAACCCCGAGTGCATAGTCCGCGTTGTTTTTGTTAAACGTGTATTGGTCTTCATCTCTCACCTCGTTGAAATTATGAAACGGCTAACCATTTATTTTGTGCGCCCTAGTGACTCGGAGCGCGCAGTTGGTGTTGGCTAAATTCTATTACTTTAAACCTTCTAAAACTTTTCTTAACGCTCTAAAGGCAAGCGCGTATGGCTTAGTCGTCGGAAAATGACCTACAGGGATCAACTTGTCAAGATTGAGAGGCGCTAGGGGATAGCTAGGAGATAGTTGAGCAAGCGCTGCGGAGGCGCGCCGAGAGGTGTCGAAAAAACGCAGCGAGAAATTTCGCCCGCCGATCCTCCGGTCGAGCGCACTGCCCCTAGACTAAGCCGGTGGCGCGCTTTATGCTCGCAACTTCACCGCCGCGCCCCAGAAACGAGGGGCCTTCGCCTGTTCTATGCGGGTATGAATCAGATTCTCACTCAAACAGTGAGCCGGAGCCGCCAAATGGGCCGACAGCTTATCTACGTCATCGCCGCTATCTGCACGACAATGACTGCAGTTTTACTCTTGATTTTGACGGCCGAACCGGTTGCCAATGCCGGTGGCAGTGCGCACCCCGTATTCGCAGGAATGCGTATCGGCGGAGACGGGCTCGCGCGACTCGAATACATCGGCACCTTGGGCTATGCATTCCAGGCACTTCTGCTCTCGCTTATTGTCGCGTTTGCTACGCTCGGCGTGAGCGAGCGTCATCGAACGCCGCGACTGCGTGCCTACATGATCGCAACGCTGGTTTTTAGCGTGTTTATTCTGTGGCGCATGGTGGCGAGCCACCTGAATTTTATCGCGACAGGTGAAACAAGCTACTTTATGGGATTCCCTGCCGCTACGGCGTGGGCGATGTACGGTGTGTGGCTTGGTGGCATCCCGCTCGTTCTCATCTACACACTAGGCTTTCGCCAATTTATCTACACCGATGAAGATCAAGCCGAATTCGAACGGCTTGTCGCCGAGACTATCGCCGAAGGGCGCGAAAACGAAAACTGCCCCAAGGATGCGCGCTAGTGGAAGCCTACAGACAAGAAATAATACTCGCAGCCGTTGCCCTCTATATGGTGTTTTGTGTCATCACCGGCCTATGGGCAATGCGGAGGACGACCGACGCCAGTGACTTCTTCGTCGCAGGCCGCGGTCTCGGTCCGATCGTCATCTCCCTCGCACTATTCTCGTCGACTCTGAGCGGCTTCGGCTTCGTCGGTGGGCCCGGGTTGGTCTACTCCATTGGCGTGAGTTCTTTTTGGATGATCACCATCTCGACGGCCGGCTATGCGCTTGGCTTTTTCATGGTATCCAAGCGCATCCGAATGATTGCCGAACTACGCAACTGTATTTCCCTGCCCGATGTGCTCGCAGCTCGCTATGGTAGCGAGACTGTGCGCCTGCTCGTCGCCATAACTATCGTATTAGGCGTTATGGGCTATCTCGCCACGCAGATTCTCGCGATGGCGGTTGTGATGCAGGCGATTCTATCGGGCACAGCGATGTTCGCTGACATCAGCCTCGTCGCCTGCGTGGCTATTTCTTCGGCTGTACTTATTTTTTACTGCGTAACCGGCGGGATAATCGCCTCGGTTTATACCGACGTGGTCCAGGGTGGCATCATGATGGTCGCCGGTGTTCTGATCCTCCTCACCGCGATGTCTGTTTTCGAAGGCGGAATGACAGAGGCCACCTCGATAATTCTCAAAGACGATTCAGAGGCGATAATGCCGTGGGGATCGGCAGGCATCATGGCATCACTAGGCTGGTTCTTCGTCTTTGGCCTCGGCCTTGCAGGGCAACCGCATCTGGTTACTAAGATGATGATGAATCGCAAGATCTCGGACAACCGCCACATCTTCCCGCTTTCGGTTATGGGCTATGTGCTAGCCGCTCTTCTGTGGGTATCGATCGGCATCATCATGCGCGCCACAGTAATCGATGGTGTGATCCCGCCATTGACTCTGCCAGACGACGCCGCGTCAGTTTTCCTCTCTGTGTTTACTAGCCCGCTATTAGCAGGAATTGTGTTTGCCGGTCTCTTCGCGGCTATCATGTCGACCTCAGACGCCTTTCTCAATATTGGCACTGCGGCAATAATTCACGACATACCCAAAGCCATTCGCGGCAAAAGCATCCAGAACGAGCTGCTCTGGGCGCGCATCGTCACGGTTATACTCGCCATCGTGGCCGCACTGTTTGCCCTGTATTCCTATTATGCGGATGCCACGCTTGTCGCACTCCTCGGCGCGTTTGGGTGGGCAACCTTTGCCGCATCCCTATTTCCTGTGGTCGCACTCGGTCTAAACTGGAAAGGCGCGACAGTCCCCGGCGCTGTTGCCGCAATTGTTTCGGCGCTGATAATTAATTTCGGTGTGCAGCTGGCTGGCATTGCACTGCCCTACGGCGTGAGCGGCGGACTCCTCTCGTTTGTGGTCTCGCTGTTCCTCTTCGTCAATGTCTCACTTCTCACCAAACCGCCGACGTTAGACCGTGACATTGATCGCGCAATGGATATTTAAACCCAACATTCCTAGAAATCTTCGCAAAAGGATGCCTAAATAAGAAGATAAGGAAAAACAAAGGCATACATAGCTACGCTTTTCGCGTAAACTCCGCACTCAATTTTTTGGCCACGCCTGTGGCAGCAAGGATTATCATGTCGGAGTCAGAACAAGTAACCTTTCAGCAACTAGCCCTCTCGGCGCCAATTTTGCAGGCACTGAATGACGTTGGTTACGAAACTCCGTCCCCTATTCAAGCGGAAACGATACCCCTACTGCTCAGTGGCCGCGATGTGCTCGGTCAGGCACAAACGGGCACGGGTAAAACCGCTGCTTTTGCTCTGCCTGCGTTGTCTAATATCGATGTGAACCAGCGCGATCCGCAGATCCTTGTTCTCGCGCCGACGCGCGAGCTTGCAATCCAGGTGGCCGAGGCTTTTCACAAATACGCCAAACACATCAAAGGCTTTAACGTCTTGCCGATTTACGGCGGTCAAGAGTATGGCGGCCAGATTCGCTCATTAAAACGCGGCGTTCACGCCGTGGTCGGCACACCTGGTCGGGTTATGGACCATATTCGCAAGGGGACTCTCAACCTCGACGGGCTCAAAACCCTTGTCCTTGATGAAGCCGACGAAATGCTGCGCATGGGTTTCATCGACGATGTTGAGTGGATTCTCGAGCAAACACCCAAAACGCGACAGATAGCACTCTTCTCTGCAACGATGCCAACGCAGGTGAGGCGCATTGCAACGGCGCATTTGACTGACCCGGCCCAGATTACGATTAAGATGAAAACGGCGACGGCCAACCTCATTCGTCAGCGCTTCTGGCCCGTTAGCGGCATGCATAAACTCGATGCCCTAACCCGAATACTCGAAGCCGAAACCTTCGACGGTATGATCATTTTCGTGCGCACCCGAATCGCTACTGTCGAGGTTGCGGAAAAACTCTCCGCGCGCGGTTTCACGGCCAGCGCCCTCAATGGAGACATTCCGCAGGCGCAGCGCGAGCGCACGATCGACCAATTAAAGAAAGGCAAGGTAGACATCATTGTTGCAACCGATGTCGCTGCCCGCGGCCTCGATGTCGAGCGCATTAGCCACGTTGTTAACTACGATATACCCCACGACACCGAAGCCTATATCCATCGCATTGGCCGAACAGGCCGCGCAGGACGCGAGGGCGATGCGATTTTGTTCGTCGCCCCGCGTGAACGCCGCATGCTCAACGCCATCGAGCGCGCAACCAGTAAGAAAATCGAATTGATGGAGTTGCCATCGACCGAATTGATTAACGACAAGCGAATCGCACAGTTTAAACAGGCCATTGCCGACACGCTCGCCACCGAAGACCTCGGCCTTTTTAAACATCTCGTCGAGCAGTATCAGAACGAACATAATGTGCCCGCGATCGAGATTGCGTCGGCGCTGGCCAAACTCGTGCAGGGCGACTCGCCCCTTCTGCTTCAGCATAAGCCCGTCCCACGCGCCGACAAAGCTTGGGATGCGCGCGGCAATGATCAGCCTCGCACTCGCGACCGTAATAAAGGTTCGGAGCGCTCGGACAGGCCGCAGCGCGCCCGCAAAGACGCACCGCCTGAAAAAGGCATGCAGCGCTTCCGGATCGAGGTGGGCCACATTCACAAGGTTATGCCGGGCAACATCGTTGGCGCTATCGCCAATGAAGCCAATATCGATGCGCAAAACATAGGCCGCATCAATATTTTTGATGATCACAGCACGATTGACCTTCCTGCCGATATGCCCGAAGACATCTATGCTAGCCTCAAGAAAGTTTGGGTTGCCGGCCAGACGCTTAATATTAGCCGCGAGGGGGAAGCGCCCAAGGCGCCATCGAAGCGTTCGCCGGCCCGTCGCACAAGCGATGACCGCGGCCGCGTATTCGACGATGACAAACCAGGCAAGGGTGCGAAATCCAAACGCGATACAGGCGATAAACCAGTTAAGAAAGCCAAGCCTGGTGTGAAAGCACGCGAGCGTGAACGCGAGAAAGCCGCCGCAAAAGCGAAAGCAAAAACGGCTAGCTCGAAGGCGAAGAAAACCAAGGCAGCAGGCAAAGCGAAGAAAAAAGCGAACGGCAAACCGTCCCTCTAAGGCCTTCTAAAGCCCCGTTAGCGCGGCTTCATGAGGTCGTTTAAATACTCGATATTGCGCTGGGGAATAGCGCCAATATCGGGGTGCGACGCAGCCGCTACCTCAATCGAATCCTCCCTCAGTAGATGCAACATCGGAAAGGGAGAGCGGTTGGTTAGATTTTCTGGCGCGGCCGCCACGGTGCCGGCAAATCGATAGCCCGGATGAAAGCTCGCCACCTGCAACACGCCCATCAGATCCATGCTCTCTAGCAGTCCGTCAGCAAGATCCAGAAAATCGTTATATGCGGCGAAGCTTTTGAGCACTTGGGGATGGACGAGGAGTGTAGTTTCGATGCGCGGATCGGTCTGAAGCAGCGTCAGCTCTTCACTGAGGCTATGCAGAAGCGCTTCGATGTCTGTGGCCTGAGTCTCAACAAACCGGACTCGCCCCGCCCGCAGTTCTTTACCCGCGAAGGGACAAAGGTTGTGCCCGACAACAAAATCACTCACCCAATCTTGGACATCCTTTAACTCGGCGCTGCGTTCTTCAGTCATCCAATATCCTTGGTCGCGCTGCTAGAAATCGCCGAATGAATCCAGACCCAAGAGTTCGTCATAGCGCGAATCGGCAATTGACGCTTTATCGAGCTCGCGGCTCAAGAGGCGCCGAACGTCGCTGCTTACTAAGCTGAACACTTCTAGGCGTTGCTCACCGGGCGTTGCCGACTGTAGCGTTGCCCCCCATAGTGCCAGCAGGCGATTATCGATGGCGCGAGCGCTGTTCTCTTTGGCCCATTCTGCCGCGATGAGGCGCCCCATCTCCTCTATTTGAGGACCCAACGCGTCGACATTCTCAGGCGCGGAGGTGGCTAGCACGCGCTCTTGCACATCGAACCACCCAGTTGGATAGAGCAGTGTCCCAGTGTAAAAACTCTTGATCCATCCAAGGTATTCCTCGCGCGTCTGCAGCAATTGATTGGCAGCATCGGCAGAATAGGCTGCCTCAAAGAAAGCGCGATCCGGTAACTCTGGTGGCCACTCGACCTGCTGCCTCGACGCGCAGGCCGACAGGAGCGCAAACAGCATGAACGCGATCAAGCCCCGGTTAGCCGCAAAGCGGGTCTGCGGTGACCGATTACGCCCCCCACTCTGCAGCACTGAGTCGCAACTCCTTTCGATTCGCCTCACGAAAAATCCTTCGAATTTACCCAGTCTGACTGGCCAGCGGCCCTGTCTAGTCTATTTTCACCAGCCCGATTCGGTTCGAGCTCGTTTGATGGATCAGTAGGTCACCAGCTTCGGTCACCCAAACATTGCGTACGATGCCAACACCGGAGGGGATCGCCCAGCTCTGAAATCGCTCCGCCTCTGGATCAAACCTCACGAGCGCATCAGGGCGCATGCCCGATTCGTTATACCAAATGACATCGTCGATAACCGCAAGTGCGTAGGGATGTGAGCTTTCGCCACTAGGAGAATCCCACTGCGTAATATGCCCAGTCTCGGGATCAAGCCTACCGATCTTCCCTAGGGTTGAATTCACAAACCAGACGTCTCCTTTACTGTCTATATCGAGGCGACGGATGCGCGTGCGAGCATCCGGAACATCAAAATAGGTGACCTCGAGGGTATCAGGATCTAGGCGTCCGAGCTTGTTGGTGCCGTTATAGGCTACCCAGACCATGCCATTGGGCGCGACCTGAATACCATAAGGTCTCGGCTCGGTGTCAATTTCTGTGACCTCGCCACTTCGGGGATCAACACGCCCGAGCATGCCAGCCCCCTGAGCGGTGAAATAGAGATTGCCGTTAGGGTGAAATGTCGCAGAATGCGGGTCGCGCGCCTTGGTTTTAAATTCAGTCACAAGCCCAGTTTCGGGATCGAGGCGACCTATCGTCGCGTTGCTGTTACCGGTATACCAAATACTGCCATCGTCGGCCGGCACCACGGTGTGAGGGCGTGCCGCGGGCGGCAAAAGAAACTCCTCCATTTCACCTGTCTCTGGATCAAGCCGCCCAGCAAGACTTGCCCACATGCCGGTCCACCAAATAGAACCATCTCTCGCCTCGACTGGATCCCGCGACCGCTGCCCAAGCGTTGGCACCATCCATTCGATAATCTCGATCTGAGTGTCTCCAGCGATAAGCGTCGGACGTCTACTCGCGTCCTCAGGAAAATGTTCAGCCAAATAATTAGCAATCGTCTCAGACTGCGCCTGAGGCAACTTGATCATGGTCGAAAAGAGCCCCTGCCATTCGGCGGCGCTCCCAAAACCTGCCGAGCGCTCAATCTGCGCAGTGCCGTGGCAACTTGTACAATGTGCTAAAACCAACTCGCGCCCTGCCCCTTCGGGCAGACCCGATTGAGCTGAGGCGAACCAGGGAAGTGAAAGCAATAGGAGCAATGGGAGCAAATGGGCTGAGATGCGGTCCATCATCTTAATTCCTGTTAGTAGATTGACTATACACGCCGAGCGGAATCGCTCTGCTTCCGGACTCTCTTGCGGCCTCTCTTGCGGCCTCTCTTGCGGCTCGAACAGCGAACTAGAGTAGCAGAAATTCGTGCCTGTAAAAGTGGCACGCCCCTGCAAAATCGACTTTCCTCAATCGCTCGTTCTGCCCGCTTTGCTCGCTATGCTCACTCCGCCATAACCGCGAGCAGCCGTTCCTCCTCGCGCCACCGCCCCTTCCAAAGGCGCCAAGAAAACAGCAACGCGATCGCAAATAGCATAGCAACGAACGCAACCCACGACGCGCGCGGCCCCCATTCTGCAACCTTAATCACGTAATACTGCGCCCCAAGTGCAACCCAATGCGTCGTTGTCGACGCATACATGAGCCATTTTGTGTCCCCCGCGCCACGCAGGACGCCGCCGGCTACCTGTATCGTCGCATCGGCCATCACATAGCTCGACAGACCGATCATCATATAGCCCGCGAGTGCGAGTATGTCGTCGAAATCCCCCTCGGGCGGCTCGAAAACGCTCACTAGCTGGAAACGAAATACGCTGTAAATGATTGCGATTATTCCTGAGTAACCGAGCGCCATCACGAAGGCTGCAAAGATAACCTGATTCGTTCGATTCATATCGCGTGCCCCGACGAACCGGCCAATTAGGCTCACCACACCAATGTTCAATCCGATCATCGGGACAAAACAGAGAATATCCCAATTGAACACGATGGCGGCCGACGCAGCTTCGGTGATGCCATACCCCTGAAACATAAGAAGAAACAGATTGAACGCCGCTACATTGAGAAACAGCTCTGTGCCCGCCGGCAGGCCTAGGCGAACAAAGCGGCGCATGATTCCCAAATCGAAGACAAAGGACTCCATCACGCGAAATGTTTGTCTATGTTCTTTCGCAAAGAAACAGCTTATGAACAGCACTAGCGCGAACAATGTCGACAGTATTGTGGACAGAGCTGCGCCGGCGATTCCCATCTCAGGGAAACCGGCAATACCGAAGACCATGGCATAGCAAAGCGGGACATTGAGGACGAGGCCACAGAGGTCGCAGATCATGACGAGCTTGGTGCGGCCAATCCCTGCAAAGTAAGACGAGAACACCACTTTAGCTAGAGAGATTGGCGAACCGACCATTAGCCAGAGATAGTAGGTACGCTCGAGCTCGGCAAGCTGTGGTTCATGCCCCATCCTAACGAAAAGATCGGTGACAAAGTAGGCGATAAACGCGAGCACCGGCAGACAGGCGACGGTCATAATCAGCCCCTGACTCACTACCTTCGGACACTTGAACCATTCCCGCGCGCCGAAATATTGTGCCGAAAGCGCGTTGGCGTATCCGAACAACCCCGAAAAGAAGCAAAAGGAAAAGAACAAGGCCACACCACCGCCGAGCGCAGCAGCCATGTGGGTAGGATCGATCATCGACATAAATAGCCGATCGGTAAAAATCATCACCGCGAAAGTACCCTGCGAGACCACCATCGGAACGGCAAGCTTGAAGAGTTCGGAAAATGTTTCGCGATTGTAGTGCTGGGTAACTGCGCGCATAAAAACTTCGATTAGGCTTTAAGGTGTCGAGCATACGTCGGGGAGGCATGTTACGCGATTGAGTGGGGCTAAACAATCAAGCGGCCAAACACAAACCCTTGAGACTCAACGCAGTTTTGGCTTTCTAATCGGCAGAAGCTTGGCTGGTTACGGCTTTAAATAATGACGCCGACAAAGTACTATGCTTGCAATTAGATGGCAGATTAAACACTCTCGTTGGAGTAAATCATGGCAAATTTCTACCTCGTTCAGTATCGCGCCCTTGCAGCGGTAATCGCGTTTACAGCGTCTCTCTTCGGGGCGGTGTCTCTCTCGGCGCAATCGATCGATGACATTACGCTAAACGTTTACAAAGATATTAACTGCGGCTGCTGTGTCGGTTGGATCGATCACATGCAGGACAAAGGTTTCGCATCAAAGATCAATCACCCTCGCGATCTCAACGGTGTGAAGCACGAACTCGGCGTGCTGCCTGAATGGCAGTCCTGTCACACTGCTGTGACTAAAGAGGGATATGTCTTTGAGGGGCATGTACCCGCTAAATTTATCGAACAATTCCTGGCTGCACCGCCGGAGGGTGCACTGGGACTTGCAGTGCCCGGAATGCCCCTAGGAAGCCCGGGAATGGAAATGGGGAACCGCTTCACCCCCTACGACATAGTTCAGATGAACAAAGACGGTTCTTCCAGCGTGTTCGCTCATGTCGAAAGCGCAGCAGCCCAGAAGTAAGACCCTTAGCCGTTAGTCGGGAACACTAACATAAAGGTCGCGCTGCATTTTGCCACCAGCGTGCGGGCCTGCTGTTCTCCGTGCGTCATACTGAACACTCGCATCTCCACTCTGTACAGGCGCTTTCCCGCATGCAGCACTTCGGCCTCGGCTTCAAGCCGATCACCCATAGGCGGTCTGATAAAGGCAATATTTAAGTCGGTGGTAGCGGAGGCCACGCCTTCGGGCCGCAGGCTGCGCACTGCAACTCCTGCACACGAATCCGCTAGCGACGTCAGCACGCCGCCGTGCACGCGCCCACCTGCGTTAAAGTGATGAGGCTTAACCGCAATGCTGCATAGCGCTTTGCCTTCGCCAAAGGATTCGATTTCAATCCCGAGGAATTCACCAAAGGGGCTCATTACCAAACTAGTCGGCATGGGACGTCCTTTTTGCCCGCTCATATTTGCGCTGCTCTTCTTTAAACTTACGCTTCTGTGCTTTGCGCTGCACGATGAGCTGCTCCATTGGCTGCCCGATATGCGAGTCTCCGCGCGCTTTAGCCAGAGCCATCTGCCTCTCGCGTTCGGCTAAACCCTTCACTTTCTCGCGGGGCTTCTGCGCAGCACAGTGATGACAACTCACGCCTTTCTGATATTCCTCTCGTCGCTTGTCGTCTTCACTGATTGGCATGCGGCAGGCGTGACACTGATCAAATGCACCCTGTTCTAGCTTGTGATTCACGGTAACCCGATTATCGAAAACGAAGCACTCACCGCGCCAAAGCGTCTCTTCCTCGGGCACTTCCTGCAAATAGTTGAGTATGCCTCCCTTGAGGTGATAGACCTCATCGAAGCCCTGTTCGCGCAAATAGGCCGTCGACTTCTCGCAGCGAATGCCGCCGGTACAAAACATCGCCACTTTTTTGTGCTTAGTCGGATCTAGGTTGTTTTTTACATAGTCGGGGAATTCGCGGAAAGAGTCCGTTTCGGGATTGACCGCAGACTCGAAGGTGCCGATTTCAACCTCGTATTTATTGCGCGTATCCAGAAGCAGCACCTCGGGATCGCTGATAAGCGCATTCCACTCACTTGGCTCTACATAGGTGCCGACGATTTTCTTAGGGTCGATGTCCTCGACACCCATCGTCACGATTTCGCGTTTAAGCTTTACCTTCGTGCGATAGAAGGGGTTTTCGACCGCGAAGGATTCCTTCGGGGCGAGGTCGGCAAACCGCGCGTCTCGCTCAAGAAACGCGAGCACCGCATCGATGCCCGCACGCGAACCTGCGATGGTGCCGTTAATCCCCTCGGCGGCGAGCAGCAGCGTGCCTCGCACGTCGTTGTCGAGCATGCACTGCTTTAGCGGCTCGCGCAGAGATTCATATTCGGGGAATGTCGCGAAACGATATAACGCCGCGACCACAATGCCTGGCGTGGCAGAGGTTGGCTTATTCATACTGTGTCCTTTTTGCACTCTGGAGCGTAATTCCAGCGCAAATTAATTACCGTAGTCGCAATTGCTCTCGCTATCGCGTGGCGCTAGTGTACCAAAACAGCGAGACAAATGCCGGCAGACTTACCGGCCGATCCTGTCACTCGGGGACTTGCTAAGACACGTTGAGTTAGACGGCTTCTTTGTCGGGACCCGCGACAATCGGTAGCGTCGCATCCGCGCCCCAGTCTGCCCATGAACCATCGTAGACAGAAAGCTGAGTGTAGCCCGCGAGAGACGCAGCGAGGGTGACAACACAGGCGGTGAGACCCGAACCACAGCTGGTCACGATTTTCTTATTGCGCTGCGCGATGGGGGCGAGCATTAGCGCGAGCTCGAGCGCCGACTTCATTTTTTCGCCCCTCAGCACAGCCTGAAAAGGAAAACTCACTGACCCAGGCATGTGGCCGCCGCGCACGCCTGGGCGAGGCTCGGGGGCCTCGGCATTAAACCGAGCAGTTGAGCGGGCGTCTACGACGCGGCAATTCGAATCGGTCAGCGCCGCAGCAACCGCAGCGCTATCGATAAAGGCGTCTGATCTGGGGTTAGCTGCGAAATCACCCTGAGGATAGGCGTCTCCCGAAGCCTGCTTACCTTCGCGCCACTGCGCTCCTCCCACCTCGGTTGGGTTGCCGGCGTCAATCCATGCCCTGAGGCCGCCGTCCAACACAGCAACATTGTCATGGCCCATCGCCTTAAGCATCCACCAGCCGCGCGGACTCGAATAAACGCCGACGTCGTCGTAAACGACAACGAGTGAATGCGCGTTTAAGCCTAGGCTGCGCACTTCTTTTTCGAAGAGTGACGCACTCGGCATCATATGAGGAAGGGTGGCATCGGGATCGCACAGACGCGTGTCGAAATCGAAGCGGCGTGCGCCGGGAATGATACGCCAGTCAGCTTCCGGCACATGGGGATTAAGTGACTCGTATCCCGGCACTACCGGAGGCGCGGAGGCATCGAACACCACTACCTCGATTAAGCCCTGAGAAAGCAGGGCCTGTAAATCAGCAACTGATAACAAAGGATTTATAGGAGCACTAACGCGTGAGTTCTGCATAATTTCAGTTCTGGCCTGTCTAATCGATGTGAGTTCTTCTTGCGACTTAGAGTGCCGCTTTAAACTCGCGCAATTTTGCCTTAAGGCGAGCGCTGTTTTCAGGGCCGAGGCGAATAAGCTGCTTGTTCATATCCGCAAGCTCCTCAAGCCTCGTGTCTGCATAAAGATACATCACCGACGGCTTAACTAACTGGAACGGGCCCTCGACCTCGGGCGCTGTCAGCACTGCATCGATTGCCTTAATGAGCGCCTGTTCGAATTCGGCGTCGCGAAATCCGATCTCGGCATAGGCCTGTTGTAGCAGCGGAGAGAGGAGTTTATAGAGCCCCACGGCCTGATCGGTGTCCAGCGCCACAAACGCTGTGATTGCAGCATCGAACCTCGTATACGACGACGCTTCCATCGTAAACAGACGGCCATCGACGGTGCTCACCTGCATTTCCTCGCTTACCGGCTTATAGGGCAGCGCCGTCTGTGGGTATTGCCCGCGTGAAATATTCTCGATAAGCACCACAGTCCTGCGGACAAGTTGCTCGTCGACGAGAAAACTCAACAACGAAGCGCCGCTCGATAACTCCCTGAGTTTCTCAGCCACGAAGCTGTCGCTATTGTTTAATCGCGGCAGATCGACCGCCGCCTCTTCTGCGGGAATTTCGACCTCCACGACTTCAACCACTACCGGATCCTCTTCGACGGACGCAGGCGCGGCGGGAACGACAGGAGTAATGCGGGTGGGTACTGGACGCGGCTGAGTGGCTTCTACCTCGGCCACAGGAGTCGGCAAGATAACCGTCGTGGTCCCACTGGGCGCCTCGAAAGCCACAGCAAGGTAAACTAGATAAAGGAACGTACAAACCGCGATTGCCGCGATGGACCAGATTCCCGCCTTAGACATGATTTGCTCCAAAGTGCCTGTTGTCTTAACGATATCGCCTATTGTTGCATACCTAGACCGGCCAACAAATCAGTATCATTCGTAAAAGGGGCGCTTGAGAGAATTGCAATAAAAAAGGCAGAGTCCCGAAAGAATCTGCCTCTTTTACGCGACCTGCAGTTAGATTTTAGGAAAGCCGAGCTCTTCCATCGTCCTCGTAAGGTCTTTACCCGCCGTTGCTGGCTTGGTTTGCTTGTCGATCTTAAGGATCGTGCCGTCAATACCTATGTAGTAGGTCCACCGATTAGCAAAGCCGGCGCCCATCAGCGCGCCATATTCTTCAACCATGGTCTTCTCGGGGTCGGCAAGAATCGGAAAGCCCGCTTCATGCTCTGCCGCGAAAGCTGTGTTGTCCTCTAGCGTGTCAACACTCGCCATAAAATATGCAACGTCGAAACTCTGAATTTCTCTAGCACTGTCACGCAGCGCTTTACATTGCATCGTTCAACCACCGGTGAAAGCTTTCGGAAAGAACGCGATAACGACGGGCTTAACCCCGACAAATTCCGAGAGCGTGTAGGTTTTACCGTCGGACGCTTGCAGCGAAAAGTCAGGCGCTTTATCGCCCTCCTCTAGCGCCGAAGCGAGCTGGCTGCCAAGCGCGGTGAAGGCGACTGTCGCCGACAACGCAATCTTTGCGAGCCTATTTAAAAAAGATGACATAAGTCCTCCTAGTTTAGTCCGGTCAGGACAGAGGATACTGAGCAACTCCCAGTACCCCCCTTATTGAAGCGCGTCTTACCCGAGATTACTACTGCCAGTAACGGCGATCGAGTAAATGTAACGCACAACTATGTTTACGACGGGGCTCGACGAATAGGATCAGCCGACTGATCGCGCACTGCTATTTGAGCCGTGTTCGAGTGCTCAGAATAAGCTGCGCGATCTTGCCTGCCGGAGCATCTGCTGAGTTTCCAACTCGAGGCGCGCAATGCGCGAATCTAACACATCAACCTCGTCACGATCGAGCTGCGGTGCGCTGTCGCGGAGCTTTTTGATGCGATCAATCGCCTCGCGGATTGACCTAACCTGTCGATTGACTGCGACTTGCTTGGCGTCGCGCTGTGACTGCCGATATCTCGGGTTTTCGACCTGGATATTGGTACACTGCTGAACGACTTGACCATTAGCATCACGCACATTACGGCAGCGCGACTGGTAAACATAGGGGCTCACCGTGCCCGGAAAATCGGTATAAGGCGTCGCCGCAATCGCTCTGATCAACACCATATCGGTCTCGGCCTTTGAAAAGACGAAATCCAACAAATCCCCTGAATTTTCCTGCCCCTCGGACTCGAGGGCCACAATAACGTCGCCATAGAACGCAGAGAGCTCTTCGGCAGTTCGTGCGAGTCCTAAGTAGGAGTCGTCGAGCAGATTCTCGCTCATGACGCGAAACCGCCAATCGCCATACTGCCTGGCTGCAGTCAAAAAGCGTCCGTCGGTTCTCGAATACAGACGACTCGCAATATGCAGATGGAGACTCTGAAAGTCGTCCGCTTTATCCCATGCTTTGCTTTTCGTGTTACTGGCGATCAGCGCCTTGATGAGCGGCAGCTGCTCCTCGCTGTAGAGCCCCGTGTTTATTCTAGTAATTTGCAGGGCCTCAGAATACACCTTCGCTGCCCCTTCGAAATCCTCAACCTCAATCAAATAGGCGCCAAGGTCAGCCTGAACCTCGCGCAGTTGATCCGAGTAAACCCCAGAGGAATAGCGAAGCTCATCGATTAACGCCTCGCGCCGCGCAATCTCGCGGCTAATTTCCAGCGAACGCACCGCCGCAGCGGCGCTCTCCGCAGCACTCTCATCAATACCCTCATCAACACCCTCAGCTTCGCGACTGGCGCCCACGGCTACGGGCTCGGCCTGCTCTTCGCGAGTCTCAAGTGAATCGGGGACGCCGTCGGCGTTCGCATCAGACGGCGAAGAAGGACCGTCCTGAATCGGCTGCGAGAGCGCCACCGAGGGCATAAAGACTATCGCAAACCCTAGAGCCAAAGCAGAGAGGGGTAGACTCGCAAGTAAGCCGCGCCAACAGGCTGATACGGCGAGGTAACCCTTGTCATGACTCATTTTCAGTGCGCGCATTGATTAGAGTCCTTGGCGAGAGAATTAACTTAGACAACGGGGAGCTTTGGAAACGCGACCAAATGCTCTACATCGAGACGAATCCCCATTGGTTCGCCTATCGCGTGGTCGTGGTGGCTCGGCGCAAGTGACAATACCCGCTTCCCGCTTTCGAGTTCGAGCGTGTAGAGAAAGACCGCGCCCCGAAACGCCTTCTCGACCACTCGCGCCTTCGTCGGACTCGCGTCGTCGTGAAACACATCGTCAGGCCGCAGCAACAGCGAAATATCTGTTGTACCCGGCAGGTTGAAATCCTGAATCTGCCGCGTATCGATGACTCCGAGCTCAGTCTCGACAGTATGCTCTCCGACGGCGCGTCCATCGATTAAAACGCCCTCGCCGATAAAGTCGGCGACCGCAAGAGACGCAGGAGTATGGTAAAGATTGAAGGCATTGTCCCACTGCAGCAGTTTTCCCCCTTTGATCACCCCAATCTCGTCGGCCATGGCGAACGCTTCGAACTGATTATGACTCACCAGAATCGCCGTCACACCCTCGTGTTTGAGAACGCCTCGAATCTCACGCGCGAGCTGCTCGCGCAGCTCGACGTCGAGGCTCGAAAAAGGCTCGTCTAGGAGGAGTACCTCGGGGCGGGGTGCCATCGCGCGCGCAATCGCAACTCGCTGCTGCTGTCCTCCGGACAGTCTATGCGGATAAGCATCGAGGAGATCGCCTATCGCCAGCAGGCGGGCTAGCTCGTCTACACGCGCAGCGCGCTTGGCAGCAGTTAGTGACTGCAGGCCAAAGGCGATGTTGTCGCGAACACTGAGGTGAGGAAAAAGCGAGTGGTCTTGGAACACCATGCCCACCCGACGCTTCTCAATGTCGAGGGTTTTCTCTGGCGTGCTGACCTGCGCGCCGTCGAGAGAGACGCTACCGGAGCTCACAGACTCAAATCCTGCGATGGCTCGGAGCAGAGTCGTTTTGCCGCAGCCACTGGCGCCTAGCAGACAGCCGATTCCGCCCGCGGGGACGCGGAACGAGACAGAGTCGACGATTAATTTACCGCCGAGGTGTACGCATACGTTGTCCAGTTGCAGTGCAGGTGACGTCATTGATTCTCGTCCGAGGGTACAGAGGCTTGAGGCAGAGAGGACGACGCCTCGCCTGCGTGCCGCAGTGTTCGACTGAGAAGAATAACAGGAATTAGACTCGCCAACACGATCGCAAGTGCGGGACCGGCAGCATCAGCAAGCCTCTCCTCGTTAGCCAGCTCAAAAGTGCGAATGGCCAACGTATTGAAATTAAAAGGCCGAAGAAGGAGTGTCGCGGGGAGCTCTTTGAGCACATCCACGAACACCAGAAGCAGCGCAGTCGCCAACGAGCCACGCATAATCGGAATATGTACGCGGCGTAAAAGCGCCGCCGGACTCAATCCCATACTCCGTCCCGCTTCGTCCATCGAGGGCCGGATCTTGGTAAGACCGGCATCGACGGTATTAAGCGCGATAGGTAAAAACCGGACTAGATAGGCAAAGACGAGAATAAACACGGTGCCGCTCAGCAGAAGCCCCGTGTTGTAGTTAAAGTTGGCGACCATAAATTCGCTCAGGCGATTGTCGAACCAAGCGAACGGCACCAGTACACCTATCGCTACCACGGTGCCGGGCAGCGCATAGCCGAGACCGACGAGGCGCGCCGAGACACGCGACACATTACTTGGGAATGCCCGCTTGCCGTAAGCGATAAAAAGCGCGAGTCCCAGCGCCGCACTCGCGGTAAGAGCAGCGAGAGTGACGCTGTTAAAAAGATAACCCGCAAAGTCACTCGTCAGAATCGTGTCGTAGGTGATTGATGCCCAAAAGAGCAGCTGCAAAAAAGGCACAATAAAACCAAGCAGCACGGGCACGCCGCAGACCGCATAGGCCAGACATAAACTGAGTCCTCGGAGCGCCTCAGGATCACTCGGCCGGCTGCGCGCACCCGTATTGAAAAACTGCGATTGCTGTCGCGACCAAGCCTCAAGTGAAACCAAAATAAAAACGAAGCCAAGCAGTAGTGCAGAGAGCTGCGCTGCCCCAACACTGCTGCCCAATCCATTCCACGTGCGATAGATACCGGTGGTAAACGTAGAAAGACCGAAATACTGCACCGTGCCGTAGTCCGCGAGGGTCTCCATCAGTGCGATACTCAAGCCAACCACAATCGCCGGACGCGCCAAGGGCAATGCGACTCTCAAAAATGCGCCACGCTTAGAGCAACCTAGGCTACGTGCAGCTTCCATTACGCTACCCGACTGCTCGTTGAATGCGGCACGCGCGAGGAGATACACATAGGGATAAAAAACCAGAGACAGCATCGCAACTGCGCCGCCCAGTGATCGAATTTCGGGAAACCAATAATCACCGTAGCGCCATCCGAACGCCTCGCGCAAACTACTCTGGAGAGGACCCGCGACGTCGAGCATTCCGGTGTAGGTGTACGCGATAATATAGGCGGGAATAGCCAACGGGAGCAGCAGCGCCCATTCGAGCACTTTACTACCGGGAAATCGATAAACCGTTACGAGCCACGCAGGAAAGATGCCTAGCGCGAGAACGCCGACGCTAACACCCGCCATAAGCAGTAACGAGTTGCGCGTGTAGCGCGTGAGTACAGTGTCGAGCAGATGCGTCCAAATGTCCCCCGCGGGGAAAAACACGGAGGAGATAACAACGACAATCGGGGTCGCAAGCAGCAGCGATAATATCAGCAACGACAAAGGCCAAGGCCTCAATCGAGACAGCCTTGGCCTAGGAAAGTCATTCTTTAGCAGTGAGGCGATGCTCACTCTGCACTCTTATTCATAAACGATCGATCATTAATACCGCTTGATCACACCCCAATTATCGCTCGAGCCGCTCTTTCTTGAGTGGCTTACTGCCAGCCCGCGCGGTCGGCGAGCCTTACTGCGGCCTCGTTATTCTTTCCGAGCGCCTCGAGGTTTAGCTGGTCAGCCTTGAACGACCCAAACCCCTGCAGAGTGGCGCTGACAGGAATATCTGCTCGCACCGAATACTCGTTATTCACCTCGGCATACCATTGCTGCGCATAGTCGTCGCTCAAAAATTCGATTAACCGCTGCGCCTCATTAGGGTTCTTCGATGTTTTGATCATACCGGCACCGCTCACATTCATGTGCGCGCCGCGGTCTGCTTGGTTAGGCCAGATCACTCCTACCTGCTTTGCCACGTCGACATCGGCGGCCACGCTCGAATTGAGCATACCGGCGAGATAGTAAGTATTGGATACGGCGAGTTTGCACTGCCCTGCGACTGCTGCACGAATCTGATCGCGATCGCCTCCCTGTGGACGCCTAGCCATGTTCGCAACCAATCCCTCTGCCCACGCCTCTGTCGCCTCTTCACCAAGATGCTCGATAAGCGAGGCGAGCAGCGACTGGTTGTAGATATTTCCTGATGAGCGGATGCAGACTTCGCCCTTCCATTTCGGATCGGCGAGGTCTTCATAACTGGCTATTTCGTCAGCAGAAACACGCGACTTATCAAACATGATGACGCGCGAACGCAGCGACAAACCAAACCACTGATTATCTGGATCGCGATAGGCGGCTGGAATGCGCTGCGTTAGAATCTCCGACTCGAGAGGAGCCAGAATGCCCGCCTCCTTAGCCCTAAATAGCCGCCCCGCGTCGACCGTTAACAGAACATCGGCCGGCGAGTTAGCCCCTTCTAGCTCAATGCGGCGGATAAGCGCGTCGGCGCTCTCGGTGATTAAATTCACTTCGATACCGGTCTCCTCGCTAAACCGGTCCAGCGCAGGTTTGATGAGTTCTTCGGAGCGCGCAGAATACACATTGACTTCAGCGGCACTCACGCAGCCTGCGGCGATCAATGCTGCACCAGTGGCGAGTGACAACAGTTGTTTCCTAATCATCGATAGTTTCCTCAACAAATCTAATTACCTGATTCTTGCATTCGACACGCCCAGCTTCTGCGTTTTCGGGCGCGTATTATGCGCCAAGTTTGTTCCCGTTTACATTGACTTAGAAATTAAGTCTCAGCCCCGCTGACAATGTGCGCTCTTTGTTAGGGCGCGCGCCGTAGGGCTGGCGACCCATAATGTCATGCGTATCGGTCAGATTTTCGACTCGTGCGAACAGGTTGATAAGCGGACTCAACTGATAGCTCGTACTCAGGTCGATCGTGAGACTGTCATCGGTGCGCTCAAAAGCACCACACGACGCGCGAACGCAAACATCGTCAACATAGTTGGCACTCATGTACGCTGTCCATTGACCAGTCTCAAGTCCAAGTGCAATACGCAGCTGATTTTCTGGGAGATACGGAAGCGGATCACCCGCCTCTACTGCGCCGAAGAAATCCGTGTCCGCAATACTCGTGTCAAATTCGCCATCAATCCGCGTGTAGCTCAGCGTGAGCGGCAGTCGATAGGCTGGGTTCTGCGATAGATCGGCCGTGAGCAACGCCTCCAACCCGCTTACCGTCGCCGCGTCGCCATTGAAGGCGTCGCCAATAATGCAGTCGCTGCCCGACGAGGCTGTGCATTGACCCAGCAAATTATCGTAGTCACTCACAAAGGCAATAAGTTCGGCCGCAAGACTGCCGTCTTGGAAGCGTGCTCCCAGTTCGTAGTTAATTGCCACTTCCTCCTCCACACCTGGAGAATTTGACGGCGCTGTAAAGCCTTTATGCACCCCACCGATCAGACTCAAGCCGGGCGTTGCCTGATAGCTTACGCCGATGCCTGGTAGCCAGACTTGCGCGGTGTTGGTGCGGCCATCGCGGAAATCGCGCGCTGCGCCATTCTTGAAACGTGTGCGGTCCTGATCTATGTCTTCGAAGCGAATACCGGGTGACACAGTCCAGTCACCGAAGGTAATTTCATCGCGGATGAAGAAGGCGAGCGCCTCGGCCGACTGTACTTGATTACCCGCATTGCCCTCAGTGCCTAGCGAGTCCAGACCTAGCTTGCCTGCTCTTTGGGAATAGGTATCGTTGCGTTGAAAGCGATCTTCCTCGTCTTCGTGGAAGCGCAGACCAGCACTGATTTCATGCTGCGCTCCGCCAAAATCACCTACCCAGTTTGCGCCGAACTGAAGTCCACGGGAATAGTACTCGCGGTTGTTCGATCGCAGCTGCACGCTGCCGGTTGGCGTGTCAACAGAGCCATCAAGAATGCCCTGAAGCTGTTCGTGGCTGTAAGCGCCCAACCCATTGCCGAGATTCACGGCGTCGATGACACTCGCCCAGCTCTTGCCCGAGTAACTGTCAGCATTCGCGCTGCCATCGAGGTCCAGCCCTTCGGTTTTGAACCAATTGCGCTGGTGCGTGTTGTTATAGGCTGTTGCCGTCAGACTGAAGTTCTCAGTTACGTCGAAGCTGTAGCGCAAAATCGCCTGTTCGTGTTCCGTCGCTATATTGTCGAGCTCCGAAAGCCCATAGCGGCGCAGAGAATCGTCGCCGAAATCATTATCGGTGAGACCCAGATAGCTTTGATTCGAATCCTGATCAGCAAGCTGCAGCTTTAATTCGATCGCGTGGGGCGAGCCAAGGGGTGCGTAGCTCAGCTTGGCAGTAAAATCTGTCACGTCGAGACCTGTAGTCGCATCGCTTCGATCGATCGTTTGAAAGCCATCGGACTGCCACTGATGTGCTTCGATGAGAAAGCCCACACCATTGTCGCTGCGGCCGCCGTAGGTGGCGTGAACACGATAGGTCGCGTCTTGTCCGACTTCGGTAAGCCACGTACCACCCATCTCGCGTGGGATCGGCGTCGACGCCATATTAAGCGCGCCACCAATTGTGTAGGGCCCCTGAGTAATTGCCGCGGGGCCTTTTACTACTTCGACCGCTGCCATACGCCCCATCGTCGGGAAGTAATAAGCTGAAGGCGCTGAGTAGGGTGCCGGGGCGATAAGCACATTGTCTTCGAGCAGCGTGATGCGGCCACTGCGCTCCGTCGCCACACCGCGAATACCGATATTCGGGCGCAGGCCGTAGCCATCTTCTATCTGCAAGCTCACGCCGGGCACTTCGCGTACGATTCGCTGTACATCAGAATAGGCGAACTGCCTGAGCTGCTCCTCGCCAATAAAATGCGCCGAGCCAGCTATTTTGCGTGCTTCTTCCAAGCTCCCAACTATCGTCACTTCTTCGACCGATGAGCCGAGCGCATCCTGCGCTACAGCGAGGGTTGAGGCCATTTGCAGCGCGCCAAGGGCTATCGCGCTAGCAAGGGTTGTACGTGAAAAACGTGTATTCATTTCGGTTCCTGTACACCGGCGTTTTTGTCGCGCGGCCATTGATCACTATATTTGCCATAAGAGCACTAACATTGTCTGTCTGCCTCGCCAGCGCCTGCGATCCTTCGCTAACACGCTCAGTGGCGAGACAGAGACGCTACTCTAATGCAGATGAGAATCATTATCAATTAGATTTGTGTTTATTTTTTGATATTTTTTGCTTCGCGGTAGACACTACGCTCGAAAAGCAATATCCGAGCATCCGGCGCCCACACCTCACTGAGGCAAGGTGACCGCCCAAGCAAATGAGCAAAACGCCATCTAAGGGCTGTCAAAGAACGATTAAAGAGCGACCAAAGGACCACCAAGAAACATCCAAGCGAGAATAAAGGAAAGATACATGACCCTCCCTCTTAAGCATTCGACACGCGGCGCCTTGTTCGCGTCATGTCTCGTCGCCCTCTCTTTTTCAGCCACGGCGTCAGCGAGCGATGCCGAGCTACAGGCAATAGCTACTGCACCCTCCGCGGCGCGAATCGCGGCCGACATCGAGACGCTCGTGGGCTTCGGGACACGTCATACGTTATCGGAGACTCAGTCACAGACTCGGGGGATCGGCGCAGCGCGGCGCTGGATCGAAGACGAATTCAATCGAATCTCGACCGACTGCGGCGGCTGCCTCGAGGTATTCACGGTCGGCGACACCGTATCGGGCGATCGCATTCCTGAGCCGACCGAAGTTGTTAACGTGGTCGCCGTCTTGCGCGGCACACAGGACCCTAACCGCTACGTGATGATGAGCGGAGACATCGACTCGCGCGTCAGCGATCCGCTCAATGCAGAGTCCGACTCACCCGGCGCCAATGACAATGCCTCAGGCATGGCTGGGGTGCTTGAGGCGGCACGCGTGCTGAGCAACTACCGGTTTGCAGGATCAATTGCCTTTGTCGGCCTCTCTGGAGAGGAGCAGGGGCTTTATGGCGGCGCGATTCTCGCCAAACATGCCATTGCCCATAACTGGCGCATTCAGGCAGTTATTAACAACGACATGATTGGCAATATAACGGGCGTCAATGGCGTAACCAACAACAGCACCGCACGCGTCTTCTCCGAGGGGACACGCTACGTCGAAACTGCTGAGGAGGCACGACTGCGTCGCTTTCAGGGCGGAGAAGTCGACTCCGCCTCGCGCAATATCGCGCGTTACGTTGATCTCATGGCTGACAAATACATAAACAACCTCGATGTGATGATGGTCTATCGTTTAGACCGATTCGGGCGTGGCGGCCACCATCGCCCGTTTAATGAAGCCGGGTTTCCCGCGGTACGCATCATGGAAACCAATGAAAACTACACACAGCAGCATCAAGACTTACGAATCGAAAACGGCATAGAGTATGGCGACACGCTCGAGCATGTGGACTTCGACTACGCCGCCAAACTCACCGCACTTAATGCGGTAGTGTTAGCCGGCATGGCATGGGCACCGGCACCGCCAAGCGACGTCGAGATACGAGGTCAGGTTAGCCCTAACACCACGCTCAGCTGGACGCCGGACGAGCGTGCAGCGGGCTATCGCGTACACTGGCGACTAACCACGTCGCCAACGTGGGACTATTCGCGCGATGTCGGCAAAGTCGATACGTTTACGCTCGACAATGTCGTCATCGACAATTACTTTTTTGGGGTATCCAGTCTGTCAACAGACGGCGTGCAGAGCCCGGTTGTATTCCCGGGGCCGGCCGGCGCTTTCTAGCCGGGCTTACTAATCTGGTTTAACCTAGTTCTTTGACTTCGAGTTTTGAGAATAGATGCGGGCAGTTCGCTAGTCGGCGCGAGCTGTGTAAAAAGTCATAGCCGCGACACGCATGCCGCCCGCGATCAATAACTAGCAACAGCGACCATCAACAGGAGACTTAATATGAAGACTAAACGCTTACTTACTTGCGCGGCGGTCATCGCCGCGTCGACTTTCGGCGCGATCAACGCGCAGGACCCAGAGACAGATAACGCGATGAGCTTTTTTATTACTAGCGTCGGCAGCGGCGACGGAGCCAACCTCGGAGGCTTGGCTGGCGCCGACGCGCATTGCCAGAATCTAGCGGAGGCGGCTGGCTCACGCGGCAAGACGTGGCGCGCCTATCTAAGCGCCCACGCAACCGAGGAAATGGCGGCGATCGACGCCCGTGATCGCATCGGCTTTGGTCCATGGTACAACGCAAAGGGAGTCGAAGTAGCGAGCACGCTGAATGCACTGCACAGTGACTTCATGAACCTCGGCAAGGAAAATTCACTCGACGAGAACGGCAATCAGGTGAAAGGTCGCGGAGACTCACCGAACGAACACGACATTCTTACGGGTTCCTCCTTGGCCGGCAACGCTATCGATGACGGTGAAGACCACACGTGTAATAACTGGACGAGCAACGGTGCGGGAAGCGCACAGGTCGGCCACTTCGATCGCCAAGGTGGCGGTGCCAACCCCAATTCGTGGAACAGCGCTCACGGATCGCGCGGCTGCAGCCAGGCAAATCTAGTTGCGACCGGCGGCGCAGGTTATTTCTACTGTTTCGCGACAAACTAGCAACCGTGCAACCGAGTAACGACTGCGAGACTCACTGATCGCATTCGTTACTCGCTGATTTCAAATTACCTGCCCTGCGCGCGAAGACAGCATCGGCAGCATGCGCATAATCGCAAAACCGCTTAACCGCATAATTAGAGACGCAGACTATGAGCCACCCTGCACCACTCAAACTCTATGGATTCGGACCCTCTCGCTCTTTCCGCGCGCTCTGGGCGCTTGAAGAGACCGGGCTTGCATTCGAGCATATCGAAACTGTCCTGCGTAAAGATGGGTCGCAAGCGAACAGCGCAAAGCACCCGAGCTATCTCGCACTCAATGCTCAAGGCAAAGTGCCTACCCTCGTCGACGGTAACATGATACTCACCGAAAGCATCGCAATCGTGAATTACATCGCACGACTCGCACCCGAATCGAAACTAATGCCAACCTCGGTGAGCGACCTCGCGCGCTATGACGAGCTCTCGTGTTTTGTTCTTGCTGAGCTCGAACAACCGCTGTGGAGTAAGGGCAAACACCTGTTCGCGCTACCCGAAGAACAGCGTGTGCCAGAGATGTTAGACACCGCCAAATTTGAGTGGGCGAAGGCAGTACGCAGCCTCGAGGCTCTGCTCGACGACACTGAATTTGCCCTTGGCGGTCACTTCAGCGCCATCGACATTTTGCTCGCACACACCTTTAATTGGGCCCAGCGGTTTGAATTTGACGTGCCCGAGAAATACATCGCGCTTCGCGATCGTCATTTCGCGCGTCCAGCGGCGCAGCGAGCTCTCGCATCGATGGCGTAAGACTTCGATGCTGCGAGACTTATTTAGCGCGGGATTAATGGCACGCGTTCCCCCCGGGACACCCCGCCGCTGGCTTCACTTTATTTTAGCGGCGCTTGTATCTGTGGGAGCACAACACGCTGCTGCGCAAAATCCCAACACGCTCACAGCACTCGATAGCGCGTTCTATCGAGTTCAGAGTTTTGACACTGGCGCGGGCGATCAGCCTATCGCAATCAATCACCTAGGCATCGAGACCGAATACGCAGCTGACGGCGGACACCTGATTACCGCCGCTCTCGAGGGCTATCCCGCGCACGCCGCTGGACTCGAGCGGGGCGACGTTATACTCCGAATCGATGGTGCTGAATTTCATCCGGTTCTCAGCTTAAATCCACGCGCAGCAGAGGGCGAATTTCATCCGCTACGAGGCAGCGTACAAGTAACCTATAAGCGCGGCGCGGCGATTCTCATCGCCCCCGTCGCACCTGTTTTCGAAAGTCTTTACGACAGTTATCGCAGCGCCACCCTAAACAGCGTGCTCAGCTTCGCTGCGGGTAATAAGGTTATTGGCTATGTGCGCCTCTGGGCGCTGACGCGCGAGACGGGCGATCTCATTACCCTGGCTGAGCTAATAAAGTCATTACACGACACCGACGGCATCGTCTTGGATTTGAGAAATAGCCATGGATATTTGGCTCCGGAACACGTCGATTTTTTCCGCACAGGCCGCAGTGATTTCTTATCGATTAGCCAAAGCGACCAAAGCGGCCAAAGTGAAAAAGCCGGAACGAATCGCGAGCAAAGACGGTTACTTCCTGATCGGCCGCGAGATGACGCGCTGCGCGCTTACCGCAAACCCATCGCGATTTTAATCGACCGCTCGACGCGCGGCGCGGCCGAGCTGCTCGCCTATCAACTAGCCAAACTCGACAGAGTCACCACGGTTGGCGAATCGACCCTCGGGCGCTTAGGTAGCTACGTGTCAGACAGCTCCGGTGAAAAAGTTCTGGAATACTCGGCAGCCTATTCCACCTTAATAGATGGCGAGCCCTTCGAAGGCGTCGGCATCAAACCCAAACGCAGCGTTTCCTTCCCTTACGAATCCATTTCGCGCAACGATCCGCAGTTTCAAGTTGCGGTGAATGTGCTGATGGGTGTCATTTAGTCGCTAAGGCCCACAAGAAGCTCTCATCACTAAAACCCAGCGACTTGATTCTTGGCGTCACTCCACTTGAGCTTGCGATAGTCGAAGCCCTGTTCCAGAGTGGGTTTTACAATGCGAAAGTAGGGAGACAGATCGAAATCTCGAGGCGTGTAGTGCGTAAAATGCCGACGATAGTAAACCGGCACCTCGCCATCTCTGCCAACAGTCTCACCGTCCAAGGTGAAATGCTTACCCGCCTTATCCACAACAAAATCTTGGATAGGCAGGATGGGGTAGTCGATTGATTGGAAACTCTCTGCGATGAGAGTCGAACAGATCGCTTTCGTCGGCTCGCCACTGCCAAGACCGATCATCGCGCGGCGAAGCCTATTGGGGACCGCGGGTTTCTGAATAAGATACCGCATGAGATCAAAGACGTTTTTCTTATCATACTGATGCCCAAGCTTCGACAGTGCAAAACTCACCAGTGCATCGCGGTCTTCGTCACTTAATCCTACGGGTCTGCAGATTCGTAGATTTGCATCGGCGTAATAGTTCGGCTCGACAAGCCTAACGCCTTCCTGCAGATCCGCTTCGAGCAGCGTGCTCGCGCTGCTCGATTCCCCTCCTCTTCCTACGTAGAGACAAGCATGAGACCAGGAAGATTGCGTAAGGTATTTAATCGCCGTGCTAATGCGGGTATTACCATCTACCAACAGAATATCGCCGGTTCGCAGCACAGATGCGGTCTGATCTATCGACGTTGACTCAAAGCGTTTGTAGCCGGGAAGGCGCTTGCTGAGAAACCCTGCAAGCTTGGAGCCTGTCGCCTGTTTCACCCAATCGATCATGCAATGACACCGTTATAGAACCGTTCAGAAACCTAAATAAAGACTGCATATAGCCTGTACATCCGGTAAAACAGCCCAGTGCAACAGCCCGAAGGCCAATAAGAAAGCCCATAATGTGACGAGTAAAAAAACCGTTAATTTTCTAGCTATGTCTTGTACACTGAGTCGCGTAGTAGTGTAAACGAATCATTAGGAGTTAAGAAATGACGACAGCTTATAATAAATTTTACATCAACGGCGAATGGGTAGAGCCAGCTGGCCGCGAAACAATCGACGTGATCAACCCTGCGACAGAAGAAGCGTTCGCGACAATCAGCATGGGCACAGCAGAGGACGTGGACGCGGCAGCAAAGGCAGCCCGCGCAGCATTCCCAGCCTGGTCGCAGTCGAGTGTAGAGGAGAGAATCGCTGTCCTTAAGAAAATAATGGCCGGCATCCAGGCGCGTTCGGGTGACCTCGCCGCTGCGATCACCAGCGAAATGGGCGCACCTGTCGGCCTCGCGAACGCCGCACAGGTCCCAAGCGGACTCGGACACTTCGCCGCCGTGTTGCCGGTGCTCGAAAACTACAAATTTCAAGAAACGCGCGGCAGCACGCTGATCGTTAAAGAAGCGGCCGGCGTCTGCGGCTTCATCACACCTTGGAACTGGCCGCTTAACCAGATCGCCTGTAAGGTCGCGCCCGCGCTTGCCGCCGGCTGTACGATTGTCCTCAAGCCTTCAGAAGTTGCGCCTATTAATGCCTATATCCTCGCCGAGATAATCGATGAGTGCGGTCTTCCACCTGGCGTGTTTAACCTCGTTAACGGCGACGGTCCCAATGTTGGCGCTGCGATTTCGGCACACCCCGAAGTCGACGTGGTTTCGTTTACAGGGTCGACACGTGCGGGTCGAGAAGTGGCCAAGGCGGCTGCGGATGGCATTAAGCGGGTCACACAGGAACTGGGCGGCAAATCTGCCAACATCATACTTGACGACGTAGCTGACTTCGGCAAAGCCGTGTTTAGCGGCGTACTGAACTGCTTCGGCAACAGCGGCCAGTCGTGCAATGCGCCTACGCGCATGCTCGTACCCAAGGCACGCATGGCTGAGGCAATCGAGTCAGCGAAGGCCGCGGCGGCCAAGGCCGTCGTCGGCGACCCCACCAACGAGGGCACGAGCCTCGGCCCCGTGGTGAGCGAGCTTCAGTTCAACAAGATCAATGCGCTGATCGAAGCGGGGATCAAAGAAGGGGCAGAGCTCATCGCCGGTGGGCCCGGTCGTCCAGAAGGACTCGAGAAAGGCTACTACATCAAGCCGACTGTTTTTGCTAATGTCACCAACGACATGACGATCGCTCGCGAAGAAGTCTTTGGTCCGGTGTTAACAATTATCGGCTACGAAGACGATGCTGAAGCCGTGGCGATCGCGAATGACACCGAATACGGCCTCTCAGGCTATGTGTCGGGTGAGCCCGCACACGCGCAGCAAATCGCTCTCCAGATTCGCACGGGCATGGTTCATATCAACGGCGCGCCGCTCGATATTTCAGCGCCCTTCGGCGGCTATAAGAAATCTGGCAATGGTCGCGAATGGGGACTCGAAGGATTCGAAGAATATCTCGAGACTAAGGCGGTGATGGGCGCGGCGTAAACGCCACCCTTCGCCTGTTTATGACAAATGGTCGCTGCTGCGGCCATTTGCTTATTAGCCGAACCGACTCTGGCACAGGCTCCCTCGATTACGCGTAACTCCCCACAGACAAAGGAATAACTATGAGTCTTGCAATAACCAAACCCTCTATTGATATCGGCATCGTCTGCAAGGATATCGATGCCATGATGACTTTCTACGGCGAAACCCTCGGCTTGCCCCTAGAGGCAACAATCCCGATGCCGGGCGGCGGTAAGATGAATCGTTTCAAAGTAGGCGAGAGCGTTATCAAGGTGATAGAACTCGACCCTGCGCCTGCGACCCCCGCAGCGCCCGGCGGCATTCGCGGCGCTACCGGGTATCGCTACTGGACCATCACAGTGAGTAATCTAGCTGCAAGCGTAGAGAAAGCCGAGGCCGCAGGTGCGACTATTGTCGTTCCTGCAAAGGAAGTACGACCAGGCATCACAATCGCCATCATTGCCGACCCCGATGGGAACTGGGTTGAATTACTAGAAGAAAGTGCCTAGTTTGCGCTAGCGCGAGTCTATGAAGCAGCAGTTTGACGCCGTCGAAGAGCATATTGAGATCGCAGCCGAGAGGATTCTCGATCTCGCCGCGCGAGTAGAAGCGCTCACAGAATAACAGCGTATAAAGTATCGGTATCTATTCCAAAGGATACCGATTACACTGTCCTCTCTTGAGCGTTGTTCTTTATGGCGACCCCCTTCTTTTTGCACGCTGTGTAAACGCAGCCTATCCAAGATCGTAGTCATTGCCCTTCTTTAGATTGCATCTTTGCGCTGCAGTTTCTTGAGCATTCTAGGCCCACTAGCTGACTCCTCTCTCGATAAAAGCATTACCGACAAAAGCAAGACCCGCACGAAATGTGCGATCGGCACTCTGCCGATTGCGCACAGTGATAGTTAATTCCAAATAAGGAAAGTAAGAAATGAGTAAAGGTACAGTGAAGTGGTTTAACGCAGACAAGGGCTTCGGCTTTATCACACCAGAAGACGGTGGCAAGGATCTGTTCGTACACCACTCAGAGATCAAGAACGGTGGCGGCTACGCAACATTGAACGACGGCCAAGCAGTAGAGTTCGAAGTAGGCCAAGGCCAAAAGGGCCCCTGCGCGAACAACGTCGTAGCAGTATAGCTCCTCCCATAGCAGCCGTTAGCGCGGCCTCTATGTGTTTCACATCAGCGCCCCGTCGCGAGTCTTCTCGCAGCGGGGCGTTGTTGTTTCTGGGCTATACTTGTTCTGAGAGCGTTCCCAAATTCAAGATGCGTCTCGTCGACCCTACTTTAACGTGCTTATTTAGCGCTTTCTGCGCGGCACACTTTCGACAGGGAGTCACACAATGTCCACATTGATCCACCAGCGCGTTCGCGACTGCAACCTCGGCATCTATCCAAAAGCGATTGGACGAGTGAGTTCTGGCTGGGTTGTCGCCGGCGATGTGCAGTTTTTGCCGGGTTATTGCTTGCTCTTGCCAGATCCCGTGGTGCCAGACCTGAATGCACTCGACGACGAGGCGCGGAAGACCTTTCTGGTTGAAATGAGCGTGATTGGTGATGCGATACTCGCAGTCACCGGCGCGGTGAGGATCAATTACGAGATGCTTGGCAACGTCGAGCCCGCGCTTCATGCCCATCTATTTCCTCGCAGAAATGATGAGCCCGAGACGCTGCGCTTAAAGCCCGTGTGGTTTTACGACTGGGATAAAGAACGCGCGTTCGATCCAGCCCTCGACGCGCCAATGATGGCTGCCATCAGGGAAGAATTAGCCAAACGCGGCGTCCTCATCGACTAATTTACTTCCAGATGCTGCGTGCTTTGAGGTTTATATCAATTTTAGCGCCCGCAGCCTGCTCAACATGAATGATAAACGTGTCGGCGTCTGGATGACTGTAACCGAGGGTTTTCATTCCTCCTTCGCCGAGCGCTTCGAACTTCACGCTGTTGTCGCCAATCTCCATGAGACGCATTTTCTGCGCGCCGGGCGTACGCGGCGACATGCCGGGATTCCACTGCTGAATATTGAGCTCTAACGAACCGTCGACTTCTTCGATCGTAATCATCTCGAACATGCTCGTTGCGTCGTCACCGGTCATTCGAACCATCGCGGCGAGTGAGCGCCCGTCAGTACCAATCCAATTCTCTTCCAATTGATTTGGTCCTAGCGCGCCTGCCCAGTTACCCGTCATCCATGACAGCTGTTCGATCTTCGCTTCGGGTGCGGCAAATGCCGAGACCGATGCGATAAGCGCTAAGGTGGCGAGGGCCGTGTTTGCAAGTTTAATCATTTTCATTCTTATTCTCCGGGTTGGTGGTTAATGTTGACAACCAAGTGGGTCGCCTAATCCTGCGATTCTTCACGCTTTCGGTAAGCGTCCTCGAACTTGTCGTTGAGCCTGCGCATACCGCCAAGCCAGCGGTCATAATCATCTGTTTTACGCCGCATATACGTCAGTACCTCGGGATGCGGTAAGACCAAAAACTCTTCTTTTTCGAGTGTCTCGATTACCGTGTTAGCGAGCTGCTCCGGTTCAAGCATACCATCGAGTCCCGCGACACCCCCATCGCCGGCGCCTACCGCAGTCATTGCCGTTCGCACGGCCTGTGGGCAAAGCGCAGACACTTTGATACCGCGATTGCCGTAAGTAATCGAGAGCCATTCGGCGAAGCCGATAGCCGCATGCTTTGTTACCGAGTACGGCGCAGAACCGACCTGGCTCAGCAGTCCTGCCGCTGAGGACGTATTCAGCAAATAGCCCTCGCCGCGCTCGAGCATCGAGGGCAGTACGGCACGCGCTGCAAAAACATGGGACATCACATTGATGTCCCAGATAGACTGCCACGCCTCGGTTGAGACATTCTCGCCGCCCGCGGTGAAAATACCGGCATTCGAGCAGAAAAGATCGATGTGACCAAATTCGGCGAGCGTGGCGTCGACCAGCGCGGTCACCTCCTCTTCTTTGCCCACGTTCGCGACGATGCCGCGTGCCTCGGTGAGCTCGGCAATATCTGCAACAGTTGCTTCAACACCCGCCTTGTTGATATCCGATACGACAACTGCTCGTGCACCCTCTCGCGCAAAACGCTCGCTGAGGCTTTTCCCTATTCCGCTTGCACCGCCCGTTACAACGACGACTTTATCTTTAATTTGCATGCCGCTTTCTCTTTTTTTCCTTTCAATCTAGCGCCGCAGCGTCTGCGTATGAACAGAGGCACGACAGTGAGTTGAGGCAGTTTACGTGGTTATTTCGAGGCGTGCAAAGCCGCCGAAAATCCCCGAAATACGCACAATCTACCCAGCCTTTCGCAGGGTGTAAGCAGTTGCAACAGTGGCGGTCGAGGTGGGGCATAACGATGCTGCCTGTGCTATATTCGGCCAGGTAAAACAACTCATCCAAGCTGTCGCAGAGCAGCCGCAGGATACGGGCCCAATTACACAAACTCAGTTACATGAAGCCATTTAAACGAACCCGTTTACACGAGCTCTTTGAAAGAGATCCAGGGTTCAACAGAGTGAAACTCAAGTGGAGAGACACATGCTACGCACACTTCTATACACGGGCATCGCGACAAGCCTAACACTTATTGCCAACTCAGCCTCTGCGCAACAGGCGGCAGACGGAATAGAGGAAATCACAGTTACCTCGAATAGCCGCAAGTCGGAGGGACTCGCTGACATCAACGCGGCAGTGTCGGTAATTGGCGAAGAAGAACTCCGCAGTATCGGTCACACACACCTACAAGAGACACTTAACAGGCTCCCAGGTGTAAGCATCCACCGCAATAATGGCCAGGAGAGCCTCACCGCGATTCGCTCCCCGGTGCTCACCGGCGCCGGTGCCTGTGGCGCATTCCTCATTGCCGAGAATGGCATACCGGTTCGCTCTAGTGGTTTCTGTAACGTAAACGAAATGTTTGATCTACATGCCGAGAACGCGGCAAGCGTCGAAGTTGTTCGCGGGCCGGGCAGCGCATTCTGGGGATCGAATGCGGTGCATGGTCTCGTCAACGTGGTACTCCCGAAGGCTGGCGATGCTCGCCAAGTCACGCTCGAGCAAGGCCCGCGGGGCTCGCAGCGCATAAAAGCCCAGCTCGGGCAGGATCAGGGCAATTTCAAACAGCTCCTGCTCGTTAACGGCACGAGTGAAGAAGGCTACCGTGATGAAAGCGGCTTTGATCAGCAAAAACTCACTTACCTCTACAACTACACGACCAGCAACGGCTGGGAACTCGATGGCGGTATCACCCACATCAATCTCAATCAGGAGACTGCTGGTTTCGTCACAGGGTTCGAGAGCTACAAAGGCGCCAGCCGCACAGGCAACCCCAATCCCGAAGCGTATCGCGACAGCAAAAACACGCGCGCATGGACAACCTTCACCAACACCCTCGGTGACTGGGATGTTGTGCTAACCCCCTATGTTCGCGACATCGATATGAATTTCATTCAACACTTTTTGCCCGGCCAACCGATTGAAGAGACAGAGCACCAGAGCATTGGCTTTCAGTCTGTCGCCTTTACCGATCTCAGCAATGGTGCCGAGCTCGCCGTCGGCGTTGACGCCGAAGTCACCGACGGCTCACTTGTTCAGACCCAACCCAACCCAACCGAAGGCTCGTTTTTCTTACGCAATTCGATCCCTCAGGGTAAGCACTACGACTATCAGGTAGACGTCGAACAGGTCGCCGCGTTCGTGAGCTACGAACAGAGCTTCCAGTCGGGCTGGGACTTGTCGCTTGGCCTGCGCGTCGAAGATACCAACTACGAGTATGACAACAGGATGGTCGACGGCCGAACTGATGAATTCGGCGTGGCCTGCCGCTTCGGATGTCGGTATAACCGACCGGCAGACCGTAGCGACAGCTTCACCAATATTTCACCGAAGTTGGGCTTAAGCTATGCGCTTAACGACTCGCATAGCCTGCAGTTCCGCGCGCAGCGCGGCTTCCGCGCTCCCCAAGCAAGCGAAATGTATCGCCTGCAGAACGATCAGAATATCGCAGATTTAGACTCGGTAGAGCTCGACAGCTACGAAGTTGAGTTCAAGGGCGCGGGCGAAGGTTGGGCATACTCCGCTGGCTATTATTTTATGGACAAGCAGAACGAGATTGTCACCAATAGCGACCGTGTGAACCTCAATAACAGCCACACGCAGCACACCGGTCTCGAATTCACGCTCGGCCTCGATATCACTGAAACCTTAGCGCTAGCCGCGGTCTATAATTTCGCAGAACATACCTATGAGAACTCTGAACTCTCAGGGGGAATCGATATCCAAGGCAACAACGTTGATACAGCGCCACGTCAGTTTGGCAATTTGCGCCTGCGTTGGACACCGAGCGAGCGCATTACAAGCGAGCTCGAACTTGTCAGCATGGGCGAGTACTACACTAACCCCGAGAATACGGCGAGCTATTCCGGTCACAACCTGTTGAATCTGCGCACGCAGTTTGCGGTCAATGATTCGGTGCAGATCTACGCGAACATTCTGAATCTCGATAATCGCGAATACGCCGAGCGTGCCGACTGGACATCGTTTACCGACGACCGATACTTCCCAGGCGAGCCGCGTCGCGCATTTATTGGTATCACGATTAACTACTAATTACAGCGCAACCAGAGCATGAAGAAGACTTTCAGCAACCTTTCTTTTAGCGAGTACAAAACTACTCCAAGAGAGGCGGCTGAGTGGCTCGAGAAATCTGAGCGGCATCGCACCTACGCGGCGCTGCTCAGACACTTCTCGGATCCAGAAGAATCTGCAAAAAAACCTACCGAACACGCCGACCCCCGCATCCACCAAGATATACTCTCACCAAACTCGCTGAGGGCAGCAGCAGTGTTGATTGCTGTGACCAAACCGACCATGACCGATGTCAGTCGCGTCATACTCACTCTTCGTTCCGAAAATCTAAAATCTCATGCAGGCCAGGTAAGTCTGCCGGGAGGAACCTGTGACGCCGATGACGATTGCGCGATCACTACTGCGTTAAGGGAGGCCGAAGAAGAAGTGGGGCTTGCCCGCTCGTCGGTAGAAGTTATTGGACAGATGAGCGAGATTTCGCTCCCCTCAGGCTACAGGATCACTCCTATAATTGGTCTTATCGAACCTGGCCTCACCTTGACGCCATGCCTCGACGAGGTCGCCGACATTTTCCATCCGCCTCTGGATCTGTTGCTCGACCCCAACGCTTACTCGCGCTCGACAACCCACTACCGAGGTGCCGATCGGACGATATTCGAATTACCCTACGAGGGTTTTCGCATCTGGGGAGCGACAGCCGCCATTCTGTATTCTCTCGCACGACAAGTGCGGCGCTAGCGCTGCATTTTATTCAGGTAGAGTGCCTTATCGGCTGCGGCCAGGAGATTGGCTGACAACTGATCGGCGGACACTTTCTGCGCCAAGCAACTTGGGCTGACGAGCACGGGTTTGCCCGCAGAATCTAGCACCGATACTCCGCTGGCAGCAGCGCTCGCAAAGCCAATGCTTATCGAAAAAGCGCGTGCCTCACCATTGTGGTCGAACAGTAGCGGCGGCGCCTCGAGTCGATGAGCGACAGCGTCGCTTGCCTCTGCGCTGCACCCCGAAAGGACAATCGCAAACTCGTCACCGCCAATGCGATGAATCGAATCCAAGAGTCGAACTTTAGCGACTAACACTCTAGCCAGCGACTTGAGGCAGGCACTGTCATCGACCATGGCTAGCCCCTGCCGAAACCAATTGCT
>JALRKV010000096.1 GCA_023254735.1 Pseudomonadales bacterium
GGAACGCGCATGGAGTTCGCCCATTTGGGTCAAACCTCAGTAGTAAGCTGCTGGTTAGTCGAATTAGAAAAAGGATACGCAGACCATGTCATGGATAAATGAGAACCGACTCGTCGGCGCTTTCTTCGGCCCTTTCTTCAGAACTTTCTTCAGGTCCTTCTTCAGTGCGGCTGTGATCTTCGCCGCTGGGCTCATTTTGTCAGCAGTCTTCGCGACAGCGCCGCTTAGCGCACAAGAGGCTCCAAGGCCTGCATTTACCAGTCATCGGATTACCGATTCGATTGCCATGCTCGAGCCTGCAGACACCAACGGAAACGTGGGCGTGTTCTTTGGCGATGAGGCGGTGTTGCTGGTCGATTCTCATTACGAGCGCAATGTTGAGGCCCTCATTGCAGAAGTGGCTAAGTTGAGCGATTTGCCTATCAGTTTTGCCGTCAACACGCATATTCACCCGGACCACATTGGTGGTAACGCGCGTTTAGCGGGCTATGGCGTCACCCTCGTCGCGCATGATCGCGTTCGGCTTCGAATGCTTAAAGAGCTGCGAATTCCTCGCAGGGGTGGGATCACCTTCCCTCAGCCTGAGGAGGCTGCAAGGCCGGTAATCACCTACAGCGACGCGCTCAGCTTTCATCTTAACGATGAGGAAGTGCGGGTGTTTCTCGCGCCGCCGGCTCACACCGACGGCGATAGTTTCGTCCATTTTGTCGAATCCGACGTGCTGCATCTGGGCGATGTGTTTAGGACCAATATGTACCCGATTATCGATCAATATAATGGCGGTAGTTTCCTTGGCATGATCGAGGCGATGGAAGTGGCGATAGAAATCGCCGGACCTGAAACAAAAGTCATACCCGGACACGGCGGGGAAGTAAGCGATCTCGCGGGGATGATCGAGGTGCATGGAATGCTTTCATCGTTACGCGACCTAGTCCAGAGTGCGATCGACTCGGGCGCCTCGCTAGAGGAAATCTCGGCAATGAACCTTTCGCAAGAGTTTGATGAGCGCTGGGGTGGCGTGCCGTCTTGGACGTTTACTGACTTGTTACCAATAATAGACTCTGAATTACGCGCTCGGCGCTAGGAAGCAGTATGCAAGTAAAAACAAAAAAATCACGCGCCTCGCTTGGTAAGATTCTTACCGCGTTCTCCACAAGCCTATTTTTGAGTGGGCAAATTATTGCTCAGCAGGCGGCGATGATGAATCCGGGTCTTGTTGGGCGCGATCAATCTGAGGCGATTCGAATTAACGAGGCCATTTTTCAAGCGACTGGATTTGGCAATACCACCATGGTTGTAACGCCTAAGGGTAATGTCATCATCGATACCTCTCTTATCGTCAATGCTTCACGACACAAGCGATTGCTGCAGGCAGAGGACGATGGGCCTGTTAAGTACATTATTCTGACCCATGCTCACGGCGACCATACCGGCGGAGTCAATGCATGGCGCGAAGAGGGCACCGAGATAATCGCGCAGGACGAACACTATGAATTCGTCAATTATCAGAACCGGTTGAAAGGAATGTTTTCGCAACGCAATGCGGCGCAGTTCCCAAGTCTCAATGTTGTTCAGCTCAGTGAGCTGGAGATCGCCGAGGGAGTTGATAACTTTGGCGCCGAAATCGTGCCAACGATTATGTTCGAAGAAGAATATGATTTCGAACTAGGAGGGGTCGAGTTTAACGTGCTGCATACGCCAGGCGAGACCTATGATCACCTGAGCGTTTGGATACCGAAATATCGCGCTGCGTTCGTTGGTGATAATTTTTATACTTCGTTCCCAAACATGTATACGCTGCGCGGAACCAAGCCACGCTGGGCGCTAGACTATGTCGATTCGATTAACCGAATACTTGCGCTCAAGCCTGAAATCCTTATTCCGAGTCATGGTGACGCAATCATCGGCGAACGGCAAATAGAACGCGAACTGACGCGCTATCGCGATGCGATACTCTATGTTCATGACAAGACTGTGCTAGGCATGAATCAGGGTAAAGATGTGCATACACTCATGGCTGAGATAAGCCTGCCGTCTGATCTGGATATCGGTGAAGGCTATGGACGCATCTCATGGTCTGTGCGCGGAATTTATGAGAGTTATATGGGCTGGTTCGACGGCAATCCTACTTCAATGTTTTCGACGCCGGTCGACGACGCCTATCCTCAGCTTGTGGAACTCGCCGGTGGCGCGGAGGCGGTTGCTACGCTTGCCGAGACGCAAATCGAGTCTGGCGATTACGAGCTTGCACTGCATTCCGCTGACATAGCACTTCGCGCCGCGCCAAAAAGCATTAGAGCGCTGCAGGCTCGGCTCGCGGCGTTTAAAGCCCTGCTCGCCGCCTCAGATAACTCGAATGAAGCGGGCTGGCTTAGCTTCGGAGTGCGCGAATCTCAGGCCGCATTAGACGCAGCACTAGCACCGTAGCCTAGATTACGCGAGCCGCGGCGAGCGCCTCGATTTCGTTGTCCGAGTAGCCTAGCTCCCCTAGGATGGCGAGAGTATGTTCGCCCAGCGAAGGCACCTTAGATACAGCGGCGTCGAAAGAGTCGCTGCGCGCCGGCGGCGCAAGTGCCTCGAGGGTACCTGCTTCGGTGTCTACCTCGATAAATCTGTTTAGTGCGCGCAGCTGAGGGTGCTGCCAGAGTTCCGCTATCGTATGGGCTTTCGCGCAGGCGATACCGCAGGACTCAAGCGTCTCGATGACTTCTTCTGTTTTTAATTGCTTAAATTTTTCTTCGATAATTTTGCGAAGACTGTCTCTATTTTGCGATCGATTAGTATTGTTCGCGTACGCAGGCGTTGTGATCAAGCTGTCGTCGCCGAGGACGATTCTGCAGAATTTTTCCCATTCGCGCTGGTTCTGAATACCGATCATTACCTCACTGCCGCCGCTGCTACTCTCACTGCCGATACGAAAGCAGCCGTAGGGATAAATTGTCGCATGGTCAGTTCCCGTACGAGGTGGCTGCGTGGCGCCATCGAGTGAATAGTAAAGCGGGTAGCCCATCCACTCAGCCATTGCCTCGAGCATTGATATTTCTATATGGCTGCCGAGGCCCGTCTTGCCCCGCTGAATAAGCGCGGCAAGAATGGCTGCATGCGCTTGCGTTCCCGCAGCAATATCCGCAATCGAGATGCCGCTTTTTGCGCTGTGCTCAACATTTCCTGTTATGCCCAACAAGCCCGCTTCGGCTTGTATGAGCAGATCATAGGCCTTGCGGGAAGAGTGTGGGCCAGAGTTACCGTAGCCGCTGATGTCGCAAACTATTAACTTTGGATTTCTGGCCGCCAGTGTCTGTTTATCTAATCCCATTTTCGCTGTAGCACCGGGCGCCAGATTTTGAACAAACACATCAGCAGTATTAAGCAGAGTGTTAAGAATGGCGAGCCCTGCTGGCTGCTTGAGGTCAAGGGTAAGGCTTTCTTTCGACCTGTTTGTCCACACGAAATGAGACGATAAGCCGCGCGCCCGAGCGTCGTATTGGCGCGCGAAATCGCCGCCATCGACGCGTTCGATCTTGATTACGCGCGCACCGAGTTCGGCAAGCTGGCGTGTTGCGTATGGCGCAGCGATCGCGTGTTCCAAGGCGATGACTGTTATTCCTTCTAGCGGCGGTGAGTGTTGTGCCATTGTACGAGTCTTGCTGGGGTCTCTGATTTATTTAAAGGCATTTGCTCATTTAAACGAACTGCGCTTCTGCACGCATGGCCAATACGCCATCGTCTTTTACTATCCAAAGTGGAACGCGGCCGTCGCTGCTTCTATTCCCTGCACAGAGAGTATAGTTCTGCGCGTCAACTATGGGGCTGACCGCTTTAAAGTTGAATTGACGAAGGCGGCGATCGCTCGCCCCAAAATTTTCTTCGGCAAAATGCGCAAGCTGAGTAGCGAGCAAAGGCCCGTGCACTACAAGTCCAGCATATCCTTCGACGTTAACGGCGTAGTTACGGTCGTAGTGAATGCGGTGGCTATTGAACGTGAGTGCCGAGAACCGGAATAGAGTGACAGCATCCCCGCATAAGGTCTGCGAGTAGAGAGGGATAGTTAAGTCGATAGGCGGAGTATTGCCCGGGGGTTTGGTATTCGCTGCATCTGAGTTGCTGTTGATCGCGGCTTCGCGAAAAACGAGCTCTTGTCGTTCTGTCAGCAGTCTAGTTTTCTCCTGCCAGTACTCGTGTTCAATCGCGACGAACACGAGCTTGCCACTGCGGCCCTCTTTCTCCTGAATAGAAGCAATAGTGGATTGGCGTGTGAGCTTCGCGCCGACTGGAATCTGTGCGAAAAACTCGAGCGAACCACCAGCCCACATACGTCGCGGCAGCGGTATGGGAGGCAGAAAGCCGCCGCGTTGCGGATGGCCGTCTTCGCTAAGCAAATGAGCGGGTGCCGGAGATTGGAAGTAGCACCAATGCCCGAGCGTTGGCAGAACATCAGTGGCCGGCGTCTGCTCGTCGCGCAGGAGAGTCGTTCGAAGTCGCTCGGCCAGCGCAGGGTCGATGGTGTCAAAAGATACCTCGGTCTTGCCGCACCAGTCGTTAAAGTGTTGTTCGTTAACTGCCACTGTAAATTCCTAGAACTATGCTATTTTGGGTGCCTGTAATGAGGCTCAAACATACTGTATGTCCTCAAGAGTTTCCAATGACTTTCACGAAATGAACTAACGCAATAAGAGATAGAAAAGTAGGAGGGGAGTGATAATGCCAGGGAAAACATTC
>JALRKV010000136.1 GCA_023254735.1 Pseudomonadales bacterium
GGAAATTATGTTGTCATAGATACATCAACCTCCGAGTCAAATAGAGGTGGATTTAAGATTGTATCCGTAAAAGACGTTTCTGTAGGTCCATCAAACACAATTTATACTCTTGTAATTGAGAAAATTTTATTAGACAAGAACAATATGAAGAAGAGTTGGCGTTTAGCCCGATCCAGCAGACCTTCTTAGGTGTTACCGAAAATAACGACAAGATCGACGATTTTTCCTTAGAGGCACAGCTCGAGCAGCTAAACTGGAAGCGCGAGAGCGTTGCCGAGATGAGGGCCAGTTTCGACTACGAGCAGCTTAACGCGGACGCAAAAATCTCCTACGACCTCTGGGAATATCAGCTGGCCGCAATAGAAGCTGCAAGTCAGTTCCGCATCAACGGCTACGTTTTTGAGCAGATGAATGCCATCCACTCTTTTTTCCCGCAGTTGTTAATTGCCTTCCATACGGTGGAAGACATCGACGACATGCAAGCCTATGTCGCACGTATTGAGGCGACCGAGGTGGCGCTTGATCAGCTGATTACACTGTCGCGGGAGGCTGCTGCTGCGGGCGTGCGGCCACCACGCTTTGCGTTCGAGAGTGTGATCGATAGCGCCGGTCAGATTATCACCGGTGCACCTTTCACAAACGGTGATGACAGCGCGATATGGGCCGATGCGCAGCAAAAAATTGCAACTCTTCGAGAAGCTGAAACCATCAATCAAACGCAGGCGGACGCGCTGGCAGATGCTGCACGAGCGGCGCTGCTCGATCACTGGCAGCCTGCCTACGAGCGACTGATCGCGTGGCAGCAAGAAGACATTGTTAATACCAGTGAAATCTCCCAAGGCGTCGGTGCGCTGCCCGACGGTGAGGCTTACTACAATGAGCGGCTTGCCAACCAGACCACCACAGATCTGACTGCGGATGAGATACATCAGATCGGTCTTGATGAAGTCGCTAGGCTGAAAGCCGAGATGGAAGTGATCAAGAACAGCGTCGGTTTCGACGGTGATCTTAGGGCGTTCTTTACGATGCTGCGCGACAGCAAAGACGACCAGCGTCACTATTATCCTGATACCGACGAGGGTCGTCAGGCTTATATCGATGATGCGAAGGCGGCGATAGAAAATATCAAAGCCGAACTCGCGACATACTTTGGCATACTGCCCAAGGCTGATCTTGAGGTCAGACGCGTCGAGCCTTTCAGAGAGCAACCCGGCGCAGCTCAGCATTATTTCCCCGGCACGCCAGACGGTAGCCGCCCCGGCATCTACTATGCGCATTTGTCTGACATGACAGCGATGCCCAAAGGTGAACTCGAAGTGATCGCCTACCACGAAGGGTTGCCGGGCCATCACATGCAGATCGCGATCCAACAGGAGCTAGAGAGTGTGCCGACCTTCCGGACGCAGGCCGGTTTTACTGCTTACTCAGAGGGCTGGGGGCTGTACTCCGAGTTGCTAGCGAAAGAGATGGAGGGCACGTACACCGACCCCTACTCAGACTTCGGTAGACTCGGCTCGGAGATTTGGCGCGCGATCCGCCTAGTACTAGATACCGGGCTACACGCGAAAGGATGGACCGAGGAGCAGGCGGTTCAATATTTCCTCGACAATTCCGCCATTACCGAAGCGCAGGCGCGTTCGGAAGTGCAGCGCTACATGGTGCTGCCCGGGCAGGCAACCAGCTACAAAATCGGCATGCTGAAAATTTTGGAGCTGCGCGAAAAAGCTGAACAGGCTCTGGGCGATAAGTTCGACATCCGCGGCTTCCATGATGCCGTGCTGGGAGGCGGTGCGGTGCCACTCAGCGTGCTTGAGACCATGGTTGATCAGTGGATTGCGCGGGTGCAGATGGGGTAATAGTGGAGGCGGTGCCGGAGGGGGGTATCTTTCAGTCTCTCTGGCTTCTTTCTTCTTATCTAGGTTCTTCGCGGGACCTTTCTTTCTCGGTCCTGCATGATGCTCAATTATCTGCGAACTCAGGGTTGTAGGGTTGCTGACTAATTTTCAGCGGCTATGCGCCGTTCCTCTTCGCGTGCCCCGCGCAGAATATTGAGCAGACCATAGTTTCCTTCCTGACAGGCGTACTCATAGAGCTGCCCTGCAACTTTCGCCATCGGAAGAATAGCCACCACTTTGTCGGTAAATGTCGCGGGATCGTCGAGTGTCCATTGGTAATCA
>JALRKV010000005.1 GCA_023254735.1 Pseudomonadales bacterium
GTCATCACCACGATATACATGCTTTTCTCTCCGTAAGGTTTCATTGAGGAAAATTATTTATATACGTCTCGCTATTCCCACTCAATAGTCGCCGGCGGCTTAGAAGAAATATCGTAAGCCACCCGCGACACATCAGCGACCTCGTTGATAATCCTTCCGGAAATCGTCTCGAGCAGCTCAGGCGGTAGATGCGCCCAACGGGCGGTCATAAAATCGATGGTCTCTACCGCGCGCAGGGTAATTACCCATGAGTAGCGGCGTGCGTCGCCTACTACGCCAACGGAACGAACGGGCAAGAACACAGCAAACGCTTGGCTCACCTTGTTATACCAGCCTGAGCGGTGCAGCTCTTCCATGAAAATGGCGTCGGCGCGACGCAGGATATCGCAGTACTCTTTTTTCACCTCGCCGAGCACGCGAACGCCGAGGCCCGGTCCGGGGAACGGGTGGCGATAGACCATGTCGTAGGGTAGACCGAGCTCTACGCCAATTTTGCGCACCTCATCTTTGAAGAGTTCACGCAGTGGTTCTACCAAACCCATCTTCATGTCTTCGGGCAGTCCGCCCACGTTGTGGTGCGATTTGATGACATGCGCCTTACCCGTCTTGGAGCCAGCGGACTCGATTACGTCGGGGTAAATAGTCCCCTGCGCGAGCCACTTTACATTGGTGAGTTTGCTGGCCTCGGCGTCGAACACCTCGATGAAGGTATTACCAATTACTTTGCGCTTCGCCTCGGGGTCTTCGACACCGGCGAGCTTGCCGAGGAAGAGGTCTTCGGCGTCGGCGCGAATGACCTTAACCCCCATATTCTTGGCAAAAGTCGCCATCACCTGATCGCCTTCGTTAAGGCGTAGCAAACCGTTGTCGACGAACACGCACACGAGCTGATCGCCGATTGCTTTGTGCAGCAGCGCCGCGACGACAGACGAATCGACGCCGCCGGAAAGACCGAGTAACACCGTGTCGGTGCCGACCTGAGCACGAACGTTCTGGATCGCGTCTTCTATAATATTCGCCGATGTCCACAAAGCCTCGCAACCGCATATCTCTCGCACATAGCGCTCGAGCAGCCTCAAGCCCTGCAGCGTATGAGTCACTTCGGGATGAAACTGGATGCCGAAGTAGTTACGCTCGGCGTTAGCCATGGCGGCAATCGGCGCGCTTTCGGTTCTCGCGACAATCTCGAAACCCGGGGGCACTTTGGTGACTTTGTCGCCGTGGCTCATCCACACGTCGAGCTTGGGCACGCCATCGGCATCGATGCTGTCTTCGATGCCATCGAAAAGCCGCGACGGTGCGCAGACATCGACTTTGGCATAACCAAACTCCGACTTCGCTGACCCCTCAACCTTCCCGCCAAACATCTCCGCCATGATCTGCATGCCATAACAGATACCTAAAATAGGCAGACCCGATTCATAGAGAAATTCGGGCGGGCGCGGCGAATCTTGTGTGTTCGCCGATTCGGGGCTGCCAGAAAAAATGATGCCCTGAGGAGCAAACTCATCGAACAGCGCCTGATCGACAGCGTAGTCCCAGATTTCACAGTAAACGCCAAGCTCGCGTACGCGGCGCGCGATGAGCTGCGTGTACTGAGAACCGAAGTCGAGGATGAGTATTTTCTGGCTGTGGATATTGGCGGTGGTCATAGCAGAGGCCATCTCATAGTTTAGGTGTGCTGTTTAAGGCATGTGATAGAAGGGAAAGCCAGCGGGCTGGCTGAGCGCTGCCGCGGCGAGACACCCGCCTCGCCGCTCGCGCTTTTTAAGACATTCTGTAGTTAGGCGCCTCTTTGGTGATCGACACATCGTGCACATGCGATTCACTCATGCCCGACGCCGTGATCTTCACGAACTGCGTCTTTGTGCGCATAGTTTCGATATCTGCGCTGCCGGTATAGCCCATGCTCGAGCGCAGGCCGCCCATTAGCTGATGCACAATCGCCGACATCGGTCCCTTGTAGGGCACGCGACCTTCGATACCCTCAGGCACGAGTTTCTCAGCGCCCGAGTCGGTATCTTGGAAATAGCGGTCGCTCGAGCCTTGCGAATGCGACATTGCACCCAACGACCCCATGCCGCGATAGGCTTTATAACTTCGCCCCTGATAGAGCTCTACTTCACCGGGCGCCTCTTCGGAACCCGCGAGCAAACTGCCTACCATGACAACATTGGCGCCGGCGGCGATGACTTTTGCGAGATCGCCAGAGAAACGAATGCCGCCATCGGAAATTACGCAGACATCGGTGCCTTTGAGGGCTTCAACCACGTTTGCCACCGCGGTCATTTGCGGTACGCCAACGCCCGTAACGATTCGAGTTGTGCAGATCGATCCTGGACCAATGCCGACCTTCACCGCATCAGCGCCGGCAGCAGCCAGATCCAGGGCTGCTTGCGCGGTAGCAATATTACCGCCGATCACTGGCAGCGAAGGGTATTTAGTCTTAATGGCGCGTACCTGATCGATTACCCCCTGCGAGTGACCATGTGCAGTATCGACTACCACAACGTCGACACCGGCCTCCACAATCGCATCGACGCGATCGGCGGTATCGGGCCCTGTGCCTACAGCTGCCGCAACGCGCAGCCGACCGTGTTCGTCCTTGCACGCGTTCGGGAAATCTTCGGATTTGCGAATATCCTTCAGCGTGATCAGGCCGCGGAGTTCGAAGGCATCGTTTACGACCAAAAGTTTTTCGATGCGGTGGCGATGCAGGAGTTCTTTAACCTCGGCAAGGTCAAAATCTTCGCGCACTGTGACCAACCGGTCTTTGGTCGTCATGATAGAACTCACCGGCAACGCATAGTTCGCCTCGAAGCGGACGTCGCGACTCGTAACGATTCCGACAAGGTCGTTACCGTCAAGGACCGGCATGCCTGAAATGTTGTTTTCTTTGATCAAAGCGATGAGTTCACCTATCGTGGCTGTTGCCGCGATGGTGATTGGGTCTTTGACGACGCCACTCTCGAATTTTTTGACCAGACGCACTTCGCGGGCTTGCTTCTCCACAGTCATGCTCTTGTGGATCACGCCGATGCCGCCTTCTTGCGCCATAGCAATAGCCAACCGCGCTTCGGTAACCGTATCCATCGCAGAAGAGACGAGCGGAATATTGAGGGCTATCGATGCGGTGAGTCGAGACTCGAGGCTAACTGTCTTAGGGAGGACGGTGGAGTGAGCAGGCAGCAGGAGGACGTCATCAAATGTTAGGGCTTCTTCAGCTATTCGCAACATAGGATTTACCACACTCTACAAAAACAGCATTATATAGAGCCGATATTACCTTGTATAGCACCAGACCTAGTAACGAGCGGTTTTCAGAGGGCGAAAAAGACGAATGCCAGCCATGCCAGCAAAATTTCTCCAAGAACCGCTAGTACTCTTCACGCTAATAGCTGCCCTGCTCTTTGGGATCAGTTCCTTGTTCTCGCCGGCGGACAAAAACGTCCTCCTGATTGACAGTGATGAGGTCGAAGCGCGTCTATTTCTGGAAGAACTCAACAGCGGTGAACCACTATCGGCTAGCACGCGTCAGGCGATAACCGCCGCCTACATCGAAGAGGAAGCGTTAGTGCTCGAAGCCTTGGCACGCGGCCTCGACAAGGATGCTCGCATCCGCTCGCTACTCGCCCAAAAAATGCTGCACATCATGAGCGCCGATATCATTCAGCCCAGCACGTCTCAACTCACCGCTTTTTACAACGATAACCTCGCACGCTACCGACAGAGCGCGCTGTACGAGATCGAAGAGTTAGTGCTCGCGCGCGATGACAGCCGGACCGCGGCAGAGGCGCTAGTTGCAGAGCCAACCCTTGCCCGCCCCCTCCCAACCCTCAGCGAGCTCGATCTCGCCTCAATATTTTCAGTAGATTTTGCGGCAGAGGTGGCAAACACTGCCGATACCGCGAACCCAGCCGATTGGTCAGGCCCCTTTTTGAGTAATCGCGGCCAGCATTGGCTACGCGTGACCGCTTCAGTCCCCGAGACCACACCGCCATTTGATGAGGTCGCCGAGCGAGTGCGGCTAGATTGGATTGCCGCCGAAGAAGAGAACCAGCAGCGCCTGCAGGTCAAAAAATTGGTCGAGCAGTACGATATTGTGATGAGCGACTCGGACGGAACGCAGTGAACTTAGCCCCCTCGCTTCATTTCATTGCCAAGGCCTGCTTAATCTGTGCGGGTGTGATTTTTTCATGGCTTTTTACCGCACCGACAACACACGCTCACGACATCGATGTCACCGGTGTTGCGCGGCTATTCTTGGATGAGCGCGCAGAAACTAATCAGGCAAACGCATCAGACGGCGACGCCGAAAGTGCGTACGGCTATAGCCTGTCGATAGTTGATGCCAAAGTTCCGCCGCTAATTCAGTTCGAAAAAGTACTGCCACAGCGCTGCACGCCTCAAGCACCAACCCCAAACAGCTACCGTTTTAGCTGCAATCCAAGGCTTTCAAGCGAAGATTCCCTGCTTTTCCCCTGGGCGCTCGCGGGTGTTGTTTTGGTAGCAAATTGGCACGACGGTAGTAGCCACTCAAGCTATTTCCGCGGCGATGGCGTTTTCGTTGAAATCCCTCTAGCCGACGTGCGCGCATCTAGCGCAGCGCTAGGCAGACTCGCACTGCGCTATCTCGAGCTTGGCATCGAGCACATCTTACTGGGATTCGATCACTTGCTGTTTGTCGTCGGGTTGATGCTACTTCTTGGCAAGGCAGGAAGCACAGCGAGATATCTAAAAACAATCACCGCTTTCACCCTCGCACACAGCGTGACGCTTGCTGCGGCAAGTCTTGGGCTTATTCGCATCCCCGTTGCCCCCGTCGAGATACTCATCGCGCTTTCGATCATCTTGCTTGCGCGGGAGGCGCTTTTCGCGCAGCGCGCTCAATTTTCACTTAGTTATCGTAACCCTTGGGTCGTCGCTTTCATCTTTGGGTTGATCCATGGCTTGGGATTCGCAAGCGCGCTGGGCAACTTAGGGCTTAACCCCGACGATATCCCAGTCGCGCTGCTATTTTTTAATCTTGGCGTCGAGGGTGGACAGCTTTTGACTATTCTCGTCTGCCTGACGCTCGCCCCTGCGCTTCTCGCGGCTGCCAGGCGAGTCGGAGGTGTGCAGTGGCTAGGTAGCCCAGAGCATACAGCGCTGGTTGCAACAACCGCACTGACGTATCTGCTCGGCGGCATCGCGACGTATTGGTTCATCGAGCGCCTCCCCTCGCTCTGGGTTTAGCGCTACCACCAATTCCGTTTGACATTCAGTGGTTTAGGGGTATCATGCAGCCCGCTTGAAAGTAAGCACTCTTTATTTTCCCATTTCGATGTCTTCAGTAGCACCTCGTCCTGTAAGTTAATAAGTGTACCGCCGAATTTCTAGCACGACCCCCTCACGGGAATATTTAATACGAAAAGCAGGAACAAGTTATGTCAGACAAAATTACTGGAACAGTTAAGTGGTTCAACGAAAATAAAGGTTTTGGCTTCATCGAGCGCGAAGGCGGCCCAGACGTATTCGCACATTTCAGCGCCATCCAGAGCACTGGTTACAAGACGCTTGCTGAAGGTCAGCGCGTTGAGTTCATCGTAACTGACGGTCAGAAAGGCCCACAGGCTGAGCAAATCGTCGCGCTGTAAGGCCGACCGATTGCATTGCTGTCGCCAGCTTTATTGCTAGATCGACAGTCAGAGAAAAGGCGAGCGCAGAGCTCGCCTTTTTTTTGGGCCACGCCTTGGCGACAAACGATGGCTTCTCACAGTGGTTTTACGCGATGAATTCACACAATACTTACGTAGCCCTAGCGACTCGCGTATCATGGAACAGATCCATTCTCGAACCAAAGCCGTTATCAGCACTATGAAAAGCCTCGCTCTGCTCTCACGCAAAATTTACCTAACCTGCACTCTTTTCGCCGCAGCACTACTTTCGTTATTTGCAGGCACAAGCACTGCTATCGAGGCAGATCTTTCAGGCTCCACTGGCGGCATTTTGCTCGAAATCTACAGCAGACTGAGCCCTATCGAGATCAACACGATTCACAGTTGGGAAATCGTCCTCAGCGATGCAGAGGGTCCGATCAGCGGTGCGACGCTCGAAATTGTTGGCGGAATGCCAGAGCATAATCACGGGATGCCAACGCAGCCGCAGATCACCGAAGAATTGACTCCGGGCCGCTACCTCCTCGAAGGCGTGCGCTTCCATATGCCCGGACTCTGGCGCATGACCGCGAGCATCAGTACGACAAAGTCTCAGGGGCGTCCGCCCTCGGTCGTCGTAATCGACTTTACTCTGTGATCAGAAGGTGACGTTATGACACCCTCTCCAACTCCTAGCCTCTCACAGCCCCCAAGGCTTTCCAGAACCAGTAAGATCGGTATCGGACTTGGTCTCATTGCCGTGCTCGGAGGTCTCGGGTGGAACTATTTCTCAATTCCCACCTCTGATCAGTGGAGCGACGAAGAGAGGCGCCTTATTGCCTCACTTTCACTAGACCAACTCCCCCCATTGCCTGCAGACCCAAGTAACGCGAAGGCTGACGATCCGAATGCTATCGCGCTAGGACACGCGTTGTATTTCGATACACGACTCTCAGCAACTGGCGCGGTCTCCTGCGCAACCTGTCACAAGCCCGAGCTCATGTTCACCGACGGACTCAAGCTTGCCGTAGGGGCCGGTGTTGGCGACAGGCATACGCCGAGTCTCGTAGGCCTCTCCTATAGTCCCTGGTTTTATTGGGATGGGAGAAAAGACAGCCAATGGGCGCAGGCACTAGCCCCGCTCGAGGCTAAGCATGAGCACGCAACCACGCGCAGCGACCTTGCGCGATTAATTGAAAGTGATGCGAACTACGCCTCACTCTATGAGGCGGCGTTCGGTAACTTGCCGAAATTCGAAATTCCGGCTGACGCCTCACCCTTGGGCGATGACAGCGAGCGTGCGGCTTGGCTGAGCCTGTCCGATGATGAGCAGCACTCGATCTCCAAAGTTTTTGCAAACATCGGTAAGTCGCTGGCAGCCTATCAGCGTAAACTGCTACCGGGCCGAGCGCGTTTCGATGACTACGCAGAACGTATGCTAGGTGATGATTCGGCGAAAGTTAACCAAGGCGACGTGCTTAGCGCTGCGGAGCTTCAAGGGCTTCGTCTCTTTATCGGCAAAGCCATGTGCGTAACGTGTCACAACGGCCCGCTTTTTACTAACCACGAGTTCCATAATACCGGCGTTCTCGCAAACCCCGGCGAACTCCCATCGATGGCACGCTACGATGGCATCCGCACCGCGCGGCTCGATCCGTTTAACTGCCTCGGCGAATTCAGCGACGCCGAAAA
>JALRKV010000089.1 GCA_023254735.1 Pseudomonadales bacterium
TGCGAGCACTAGAAGCTCTTCTCCCGCGCCCAAATCACAGCGTACTAACGCATAGTCGAGCTCTGCGTTTAAGCTCACCGCCTGATTCGCTGGCAACGTCCAAGGCGTTGTTGTCCATATCACAACGCTCAACTCTTCCTCGGCGCCGTCAGCGCCAAAAACCGCGAGGACACCGGCACGGTCAACTACACCAAAACGCACATCGATCGCGAACGACTGTTTGTCTTGGTATTCGACCTCGGCCTCAGCGAGCGCCGATGCACCGACTACACTCCAGTAGACCGGCTTATAGCCTTTCACTAGGTGCCCGTTGCCGGCGATTTTGCCGAGAGCGCGCACGATATTTGCCTCAGTCGCGAAGTTCATCGTGAGGTAGGGGTTTTCCCAATCGCCGAAGACGCCCAAGCGGATGAAATCACGCTTCTGAATCTCTACCTGTTTGGCTGCGTATTCACGGCAGGCTGCGCGGAAGTCGGCATGCGAGATTTTGACGCCCGCCTTCCCTTTCTTCTTTTCGACATTGTGCTCGATAGGCAGGCCGTGACAATCCCAGCCAGGAATGTAGGGCGCGTCGAAGCCGCTCATAGACTTCGCTTTAACCACGAAGTCCTTAAGCGATTTATTAATCGCGTGACCGAGATGGAGCTCGCCATTCGCATAGGGCGGGCCGTCGTGAAGGATGAATTTTGTCTTACCGATATTCTTGTCGGCGATGCGCTGATAAATATCGAGTTTCTGCCAGCGAGCGAGCATTTCTGGCTCCCGCTGCGCCAGGCCGGCCTTCATGGGGAATTCGGTGAACGGCAGGTTAAGCGTTTCTTTTAAGTTGAGGCTGTCTTGATTGTTGCTCATGGTTTCACTTCTTGTTGTAGGCGAGCGAAGCCACTACCTCGCTCTGCTCTTAAATTTGCTAGGGAAGAGTTTTTAGTTGCCACGTCTAGTCGTGGCTTTCGCTAATAATTAGTTCGCGCACACGCGCGATATCCTCCTCTAACTGGTGCTTAAGCGCGTCTACCGAGTCGAATTTCATCTCGTTACGCACCTTCGCGACGAAGATGATTTCAAGTGTTTCACCGTACAAATCCCCGCGAAAATCGAGGAGATGCGCTTCTAATAATGCACCGCCCTCTGCTTGGACTGTAGGACGGAAGCCTATGTTTACCGCCGCGGGCAACAGCACGTCGTCTAAGCGCGCATAGCAGGCAAACACGCCGAGCAGAGGCATTTTTAAGCGCTTAGGGTCAATATTGCAGGTTGGAAAACCAATTTGCCCGCCAAGCTGCTGCCCCTTTATTACTTCGCCTTTTATCGTGTATTTGCGACCGAGCAGCTGCTCTGCGAGAGCGAAATCGCCTGCCTCGAGGCAGTCCCGCACATAGGTGCTCGAGATACGCTGCCCATTGCGTTCATAGGCCGCCGACTCTAGGACTTCGAACCCGTGGTTGGCGCCTTCGCGCTTCAGGAGCGCAAAATCGCCTCCCCTTTTATTACCAAATTTAAAATCATCTCCTACGATAAATGCAGCAATGCCTAACCCGTCGACGAGGATGTCGCGAATATACGCCTCAGCACTCAGTTCGCTTAACTGCTTGTCGAACCTTAATACCAGGGCGAAGTCGACGCCAAAGCTCTCGATAAGTGCGAGCTTCTCGTCAATAAGCGAAAGTCGTGCTGGACAGGCACTAGGGTCGGAGGTGAAGAATTCTTCAGGGTGCGGCTCGATAACAATCGCTAGAGCCGGAAGATTGAGTGCCTCGGCTTTCTGCTTGAGCTGATCTAAGATCAGCTGGTGCCCAAGATGCACGCCATCAAACTTGCCGATAGTCGCGACACAGCCCTGCTGGTGCTGTGAAAAGGTATTGGGGTCGTCGATGACGATCATAACTTAGGCTGCGCGTTGTAAACCTTGGAGTATACCCCCAAACGCGGTTTTTTTCTTCCTCTGACAGAGGGTTTTGAGGAGGTAGTGCTATCCCGATCGCAAGCTAGGCGGCGCGCCAGCGGGCCATCCCTCGCGTGAACAAGACTCTCGAGATGACCAGCAGTCCGATGATAAGAACGCCCTGACCGATAAGGGTGTTCACCACCGAGATAGTCTCTGGGCGTGAGGCAAGCGAATACAGATTATGGGCAGTGGCAGCCGCAGCAACGAAGACGAGAAGCGACAAAAGAAGCTGCAGGGAGGCGATTAACTTTTGCATGTCGGATGGGGCTCTTTCAAATGCGAGGCGAGTAGTATACCGGCCGGCGCTGCCTGCGTCATGCATCGGCACCCTTACCTTCCTTCTTCAATTGCTATTTAAACTGCGATCTGAGCGCTGCAGCGCCTGTGGCAGGCGCGGCGATGCGCTGCTATCCTTTCGCTTCAGCCTCCGGATCGATGTAATGCTCTCTAAACTGTTTCTTACTCTCGGGATAATCCTCTTAGCCGCCTTAGTTCTTAAGCGCAGAGCGACGCCCAAGTCCGGCCCTCACCACGCTGAAACACCTCCCCAAAGCGGCGGTTCGGTGCAGAAAATCTCCGAGCTCCGCTTGGCCGCCTACCTTTTCCTAGCCATTATGCTCGGCCTTGGCGGTGTCGTTTCTGTGCAGAAATGGCGTGACGACCACACCGTGGTCACCATTAAGCTCTACAGCGCCGGTGAGTCGATCCCCACGGAGTATCAAGCCTTTAAATTCGAACTCGGCGCTCGGAGTTTTACCACAATCGATGGCCTGCAGGTCGTTGTCGCCAATGACGAACGCATGGAGTTGAGCGGCCTCGATTAGTAGCCGCTATTAGTCAACCTCAACGTCTATATCGATCTCGGACAGCTCATCAATGTCGAATTTTCTCGCCAGCGCGCCAAGATCCTCAACGCTGATGTCGCCAACTATGTTGACCAAGACTGTTTCGCTTTCCTCCGCGGCCATGATGGCGATGCCATAGATAAGGTCTGCGTCGTTGGAGAGGCGAAAGTAAATGTCTACATGGTTTTCATCCTCTCGCACCCTGACCACTCGCTCCCAGCCCTGAGCGTCTAGTTCATCCGCCAAAACAGACATTGAGCTCGCTATTTCATCAACATCGATATCTCTGCTCTCAAACACGTTGACGTTAACCCTGAGCAGCTTGGATACAAATGACGCCGCTTGTTCATCCTCTTGCTTGAGCAGATTGGTCACCATGTTCAAAAGCGGTGTCTTAAGACTGATTTGCACAGTCGGTTCGGCGCCAGCGAAACCCGACAATGTAGAAAAGTCGACGAAGCCCGGGTGATCATTGATCGTCGACTGCCCCTGAGCGTTCATGCTCAGGCCGACGGTTATGAGTAGCCCGATTAGTAATTGGATACTTCTATTCATTATCATTACCTCTTCCCGCAATGCGGCTAGGTTTAGAATTGCGCAGCCCTTAAATCGGTCCTGCCTGTCGATCTTCATTGTTACTAAAACTCGCTCTTCTCAGAGAGCTGTTAACACTCTGCTGCAACGGCAGCACCACGAAACGTTCGCCTATCATCGTCTCTGTTTGTTGACTCACTCTGTTTAAGTAGTCGATTGCCGTGTTCAGTTCCTCTAGAGCCATGCGCACCTGTTCAGCGTCAAACGCAGCAGGAGTAAACGGCGGGGTCTCTGCGACCGGACTTGACGACGCGACGGCCACGACTGGCTGCAGCGGATCGTCGCCCCCCGGCGCCATCACACCCGGCGCCATAACAATAGCCACTGCAATCACCAGCGCGCTCACCGCGGCAAATCCGATAGTCATCGGCAACCGGTCTCTAAAAAATTGATCAAGCTGCGCGAAAAAACCCACGCCCGGCGACAGTCGGGTGGCTTCTGCCGATGCACCCTCACTGCCCTCGACGCGCTGAGTCGCGCTTTGCGCGCTTATCGCCAGAAGGTTATCGACGAGTGCATCGCTGCAATCGACTATGGGTAGGTCGAGCACGGATTCATAGAGATTCTGCGCATAGCGGAGCTCGTGCGCGCAGCCAGAACATTCGGCGACATGTCCGACAAATGCTGCGTGCTGATCACCTTCGAGCTCTCCATCCAAAAATGTATCTATTTGGAGCTGCATGGCATAGCACTGTGTCTGTTCAGAACTCTTATTCATTTGCTGTTCCACCTTAATTTCTTTGTCACTCTTTTTCTCTGTCTCTCTGTCTCTCTGTCTCTCAGTCCCTCTGTCTCCAGAACCGCGTCGTTAGAGGGCTAGGTGATCTCTTCGAACCGCAGACGGAGCTGAGGATCTGCACGGAGTTTACGACGCGCCCTGTGCAGATAAACCTTGACCTGACTCGCATTCATTTCGAGGCTCTCCTCAATATCTGCGTAGCTCAGCCCCTGGATATCACGCATCACGAGAATCGACCGGAAAGGGTCGTCTAGCTGCCTTATCGCCTCGGCGAGGCTCGCGGTCAGCTGGTTATTCTCAAGCACGTCGAACTGAGAGTGTTCGGCCGCCTGCGCCTCTACGTCGACGGCCTCATCTATCGACTCGTTTCTTGTCTTGCGACGCCTCACGAAATCGATAATCGCGTTATGGGTCACTCGCAGGAGCCAAGACAACTGCTTATCCGGATCGATTTTTGGCCAATGCTGCCAGAGTTTAACGAACACCTCCTGCGCGATATCGTCGGCATCGGCAGCTGAGCGCAGGCTGTAGCGCGCTAGCGTCACGACGCGTTGACGGTGTTTTTCTATCGCTTGTTGGAATTCGATTTGCATATGATCTTAAAGACGCGGGGGCCTAAAAAAAGTTACATCGGTAAAGATAGCAGCAGGGAGAAAAATTAGAGAGCCAGAATTTTCAGTGCGAAAGCGCGGGGGATGACTTGCTGAGGTGCCGAGTTAGATGCCATCGGACGAAGTCTTATAGGGAGGCGCAAACGCGCACCAAGGCCCCGCTGCGGAGGCCTCAGTCGTGCGCATGTTTCTAGAAGCGGTCTTCTTCAATCCAGTAATTGGTGACGACGCCGTTAGTGAATTCGATCGAAAGCGTCTCCACCCGCTCTTGCTCAACATCAAACGAGAACAGCAGGAAAACACCCACCTCGGTATCTTTCTCAGAGATATTACGGTATTTCCAGATCTCGGTGCCATCGGCATAATTCAGCTTGGTGACAGGGTCGCCGAAGGAGCTGCGCACCCACTCTCCATCGCTGCGGCCTAACTGCAACCGCGAGACGTCGCTCTCGCTCCATACCTGCTGCACTGAATCTGAGTCGGACTCGACCGTGACTAGGCATCCATTGAGAAGCAAGCCTAGGGTAAAAACTGTTATCGCTCTGATCATAATCGAACCCTCTATTTTGCTGTTTTTAGCTAGTTTAAATTGCCGGTGTTCAGTCTCTAGTCTAGAAAGTCGAGTTTTTTCTAGAAAGTCGAGTTTTTTCTAGAAGGTCGAGTTTCTTCTAAAGAGCTTCTTACAGACAGTGGAGCC
>JALRKV010000150.1 GCA_023254735.1 Pseudomonadales bacterium
GGCGTGTCGTAATATGCTTCGCGGCAGCGCTGGCTGTAAACGATTACCGAACGGTCGGGGCGTTTTCCGGCCTCTGCGTGAGGCGTGTAGGCATCGTCGTTGCGCAGCCTGAGATCGGCGGTATAGCGATTGATCAGCGAATCCATGTTGCCGCCGGTAACGCCGAAGAACAGATTCGGCTTACCTAGCTGCTTAAAGGGCTCTGCGCTGTCCCATTCTGGCTGTGCGATGATGCCGACGCGAAAGCCTTGCGCTTCGAGCAAGCGTCCAACGACCGCCATGCCAAAGCTAGGGTGATCTACATACGCGTCGGCGGTGACGATTATGATGTCGCAGCTATCCCAGCCGAGCGCATCCATTTCGGCGCGCGACATCGGCAGATAGGGCGCCGTGTCGAAGCACTCAGCCCAATATTTGGGGTAGGAGAACAGCTTTCGCGGCTTGAATTCGTCTACCGTTTCGTTCGAGTGCTTCTGCGCCATGATGTGCTCGTTTCCCAGTATTACCGCGCCGCCGGCTCGTTTTTCAGAGGCCTCATTTAGCGTGTGTTTGCCTAGGTGAATAAAACATAGTCCTGCGCAAAACGAAGGCCGCTCTGCGCTTAAATTGACTCGGAAGTATACCGCGTCTACGCGCAGGTTTCGTGATTAGTTTTCGTTCAGTGGCTACCGCTACGCATCAATGGGTTGGATTCGGTAGGCGCAGCGCCGCGCGCCTTCTAGCAAGTGGTCGCTGCGTTCGACGATTGCGTGACCTTCGAGAAGTTTTTTGAACAGAGACAATTCTGCTACACAAAGAGCAGAACAACTCCTCGCCGCGGCAAAAATAGGGCAGTGATTCTCGATCAATAGCCAGCCACTGGGTGTCAGCCTGAGTTCGGCCATAAATCCCTCACGGCTGCGCTTCGCACAAAGTGCTTCGAGTGTGTCGCTGAGGCTTAGCTGTGGGTCGGGCAATTCGTTTTGGTATTGGGTGAGCAGTGAATTTTCGTTCACCTCGACGAGCTTGTTAAGGCCGGCTTCGCCGAATGTCTGCGCGGCTGCAGTTATGAGCTCCACTGCAATACGTGCATGACCGTCGGTGAACAAGGCATGGCCCTGCGTGGTCAATTTCCAAAGCGTCACTGGCCGTCCTCGAGTCTGATGACTCAGCTGCGCGTGTTTAACATAGCCTTTTTCCTGCAGCTGCGCCAAATGCTGGCGCACCCCCATCGTAGTTAGGCCAAGCTGGCCTGCCAGTATTTTAATTGACTGGGGCCCGCGACTTTTCAGGCGTTTAACGAGTTGTTCTTGAGTGGTCGGCAGGAGCGATAGATCGGTCATGGCAGAGTCCAATACGCAGTTGCTTAAGCTTTCGGCGAATTTAACAAATAGTTTACTTTATTAATTGCTAGCGGCAGTTTGAAGTGATCGTCCTATGGACCTGCGTTGGCTCGTTGGAACTCCTTCGCCGTCGCGTGTTAGGCTCGGCTGTACTAGCCTTTTGGCTACACCCAAAATAGCAGGGCTTTCTGCCAGCCGGCAGGTCATCACGCGGAAACAATCAACAACACAGAGGGTTCAGTTATCGATTCGTTGTCTTCACTGTCGCAGGCTCCGGCTAACTCATGGCCGCTGCTGGTGACGTTCGTTGTTTATTTGATCGGCATATTAGTACTCGGCATCCGCGCTTATCAGCAGACTCATGACCTAGGCGACTATTTACTTGGTGGTCGTAAATTGGGGTCTGCGGTCACCGCGCTATCGGTAGGCGCCTCCGATATGAGCGGCTGGCTCCTCCTGGGTTTACCCGGTGCCGTGTATCTTTCGGGGCTGCAGGAAAGTTGGATCGGTATCGGTCTCATCATCGGTGCCTACCTCAATTGGTTGCTCGTTGCTCGCAGACTGCGCGTGTTCAGTTTTCACGCTGATAACGCTCTCACGCTCCCCGATTATCTCGAGTGCCGTTTTAGAGACGAAAGCAGGCTGCTGAGAATTCTCTCGGCAGCGGTAATCCTATTGTTCTTTACTTTCTATGCCGCCTCAGGGCTTGTAAGCGGGGCGATATTGTTCGAGAGTAGTTTCGGTCTCGACTATGCAGTTGCGCTGCTTATCGGCGCGGTGGTTATCGTGTCTTATACATTTGTCGGCGGCTTTTTGGCGGTGGCGTGGACCGACGCAATACAAGCCTGTCTTATGGCCGCTGCGCTAGTGATGACCCCGATAGCTGTCTTCTCAGCGGTGGGTGGTACGCGAGAAGTAATTGAACAAGTCGCTTTGGTCAACCCTAATGGTCTCGATCTATTTGGGAATATTGGTGCGCTGGGGTTGATAAGCCTCCTTGCTTGGGGGCTTGGATATGCAGGTCAGCCACACATTCTCACGCGGTTCATGGCGATCGAAGATCCTGCAAAGCTCGTCTCCGCGCGGCGGCTAGCGATGAGCTGGATGGCGATCATGCTGGCAGGGTCTGTTGCCACAGGCTTTGCGGGGATAGCCTATTTTACCGCTGCGCCGCTCGCAAACCCCGAGACGGTCTTTATCAGTCTTAGCCAGGCACTGTTTAATCCGTGGATGGCAGGCGTCATCACTGCGGCAATCCTCTCGGCGATAATGTCGACGATCGATTCACAGCTGCTCGTTTGTTCCTCGGTGATCAGCGAAGACTTTTATAGAACGTTCCTCCGTCCGCAGGCGAGTAGTAGTGAACTCGTTTTGGTTAGTCGTCTTGCGGTTGTGGGCGTGGCGCTCATCTCGCTGGTTATCGCGATGGATCGAGAAAGCAAGGTGCTCGATCTAGTCAGCTATGCGTGGGCGGGTTTTGGGGCTGCGTTCGGGCCGGTTATCCTGCTGTCGCTCTTCATGCGAAGCATGACCGCATCGGGCGCGATCGTAGGGATGCTCGCCGGCGCTATCACCGTGATTGTTTGGTCGAATCTCTCTGGCGGGATTTTTGATCTGTATGAAATCGTCCCCGGCTTTGTCGTGTCGCTTACTTGCATTCTCGCTGTGAGCTTGCGCTGGCCCGAGTCCCGCGAAAAGGTATTGTGCCAATTTGATGAGGCAAGGGCGCTCTCTCGAAACTAGGCGACGGGAGTAAAGTCTTAGCTGCGCGCGTCCCGCGTCATCTGGATATGAGGGATACCGTCTTCTAAATAGGGGGGCGAAGCCGTCTTGAATTCGAATGCGGCGTAAAAGGCTTCCAGATGTTGCTGAGCGGAAATGGTGATTTCGGCATCCGGGTAGAGTGTGCAGCAGGCATCGATTGCCTCGCGCACTAGCGCTTTACCCTTACCTGAACCACGAAGCGAGGGGCTGGTCACAATACGCCCAATTGAAGCGCCTGCATATTTAATCCCCGGCGCGACGATGCGAGCGCAGCAAAGCACCTCGCTCTCTGCATCGAGTGCGATGAGGTGATGCGCCTTTTGGTCGTAGTTGTCGAGGTCGAGATAGACACAATCTTGCTCAACGACAAAAACCTCGCTGCGCAGCCTCAGCATTGAGTAGAGTTCTGAGTTGCTAAGCGAGCCGAAGGATTTTGTGTGCCAAGTGAGAGTCTTAGCGAGTGTCTTAGCGCGTGTCATGGGGGCCTGCTTTGGAGTGGGTCAGACGCTTTGTCTGGAACTATCAGAAGGATCTGAGTCTACCATCGCAGATTTTACTGGCAAACCTCTCGCGTTAAAGGTGGTTATGATTCGAACAAGAATCCCCGCGAAATCCTTCTAAAGACTATGATAAACTTCGATCTGCATTGAAGCTGCTAGCCTCGTTATCCGGTTCTCCACGAATGAATGATGATCGAATGATGATCGATGGAAGCAAGGCGGTACGCACTTCGCAAGATTTCACCGATTAAGCCCCGGTGGCACAGCTGGATAGCGCGGCCCCCTCCTAAGGGGCAGGTCAGAGGTTCGAATCCTCTCCGGGGCACCAAATTCTGCGCGACGCGCTTCGAAAGAATGACTTTCGATTGCGACAATCCAGGCGTAAACGGTTTCAATAGATTACCCGGGGCAAATCGAGCTCTCTGTCTCTAGACACGGCTAAACTTTTTCTAGAGGCAAATGGTAAGCTTAAGTTGCTACTTTACTGTGCGTAGGCTTCAACGCTAACAAGCTTGAGCTCGAACGCGCCGTCAGTCTTGTCATATTGGTAGAGAGCAAATTCTGAGATGGCGCTGAGGTCGAGACGAGGCCCATCCAATTTGAATCCGCGGAATTGAGGCATGAAATTTGTAAAGGGGATGTATATCTCCTCCGATTCGCCTGCAGCTGTCTGGAAGTCTGCCCAATAGCTAATTAGTCTTCCTCGCCATCTAGCGTCGGTTTGTATTGACCACGTATATCGGCGGCCATCTGACTCGATACGGACTTTAATACCTGAATAACCTGAAAGGTCTCTTGCAATTTTTTGGGTGCGGATAGAACTAAATCCTCCCCCAGTCGTGTTAGTAACACCAGAGAATATTAGCGCTTTGTCAGTGATGCTAAAACCACCTTGGCTGCGGCCGCCCATGACGGTATCGTTCTGTACATACCACTGTAGCCCTCGTTCATCGCTGTTTAAATCGAATAGCAGAAGGTTTCCCACTTTTGACTCTTCGGTTGATGCAGAGGGGCTTTGAAGCATAAGACAAAAGGCGAGTATGTGTCCGCAACGCCTAGTGAGGTTATTTATCCTCATTCTTATGGGTCGCAGGATCATCCCATTTCGATGCTTCTCGAGCGGTGAGAAAAAGGCCGATCAGCATAAGCGTAAAGACGACAATCGCTGCGCCTAGAATCATAGATGTGCTCATCGTCCTCTCCCCTGCGATACCATCAACTTAAAGTAGATGCCAAAACAAAGGATCGAGGGAACCCATACAGCAGTGAAGAGCCCCTCGTCTTGCTGTCCTGAAAACCAAAGGACACCAGAAACGATGAATGAAATTGCTACGGCTAATAATATAAATAAATCTGATTGTTTGAACATGTTATTCCTCTCTTATCGATCTGCCGATGCTATCGCAGAAATCACACACCCTAACACTGCGACGCCCGCGAGGGTTCTGAGTCCAGAGTGACCCGCGAAGTTAAAAAAAGCAAACTCAATTATTCCAACCAAACACAAAGTCACTAAAACTACTGAGAAAAGAATTAGCCCCACGCCTAATCTAATAGACAGTGTTCTCAGACGGCTATCAAATGTGAGCATAAGTTTCATGTGGTTCTCAGAGAATTAAAATGGCGGAAGCGCTGAGTATTGGCAATTCAGGCGGCTATTATTGCTTATGCTCAACACAAACGATGCGGGAAGTACGCTCGAGTTGTTTGCCCCAAAGCGAGTTAACCCGGTTTTCCTCTTAGCGGCGAGCCACTGCTTTTGCTACCTGCACTATACGCCGAGTTTTTAGCTATGGCTCTCTTTGTATTGCTTGCGGCTAAAATTGGGTTTTTAATAAGGATGTCGCGAAAGTGAAATCATGTCTAATGTTTCAATAAATGGGATTAGTTATGAGCTCAAAGTTCACTCGCCTTATCCTTGCCTTAACCCTAATGTTCTCCGCCCTTGCTGAGGCTGAGACTCTAAATCTTTCGCTCGAATCTATCCATTGGGGTAAACCCGGTGGTGGAGAAGGATTTCCCGTTGGCGTGCAAACTCAACTGATCGAGACGGACGACGAGACTTTTGGAATCAGCTACTACGCACGTTTTCCGGCAGGATCGCATTTCGATCTGCATTGGCATTCGTTCGATGAGTTCGCTACCGTCTTGCAGGGGGAGGTGACCCTTCAATTGAACGGAGAGTCACTAAAATTAGCGGCGGGCGGTTATGTCAAAATTCCCGGTCGCGCAGCGCACTCCTGGGACGTGCCAAACGAATCCGGTGCAGAGCAGGATGTGATCTTACTTGTCCGCCGCGCAGGGCCGGCGGATTTTCATTTTGTGAAATAGTCAGGTTCCTTCACCGCAAGCTTGACGCTTGCCTCACTGGCAAGTGTGATCTCGCGTGCCGACGGGTCAGTATCGAGTAGGGCGAGCATTGCATTGCCCGCAATAGCGAGCGGTTTTATCGCGGTCTCGCTTGCAGAGTCGTTAAGCTCGGCGTCTGATGCAAGCGGTATTTCCGCGCGGAGTGGGTAGAGCCGTTTTTTCGGCGTGCTGCGGTAGAACATGCGAGCAACTATCTCTTGGCCTGTGTAGCAGCCCTTCTTGAAATTCACTACGCCCGAAATGTCATAGTTTAGCTGTGCAGGCGTGTACTCCTCGCTAAGAGCTGGGGTGATGTGGATCACCCCGCTTAAGATTTCTAGTCGAGTCCAATCGCTTATCGTCGCTACTGCGACTGCCTTGTTTGGTGTACGGGCGTCTGAGGAGGTTAGTAGTGCTGCGCTGGCCTCGATTGATGGCCCGTTGCCCCAGAGTTCGACACACCGTGTTCCTCCGTCGCTGCAGCCAGCGTCGATCGCCAACACTCCTTTGCCGAGGCTTGTGACGGCGTGAGGGCCAGAGGGCAGGGTATCGCTCTGTGCGTCACCCTCTGCGTCACTCTCGCCTTTACCCCTGACGAGAAGCCCTAGAACGGCGAGCTCATCGTCTTTACTCAGAGTGAGTTTGGAGAAGACGGCATATTTTTTTAGCACAGCGAGCACTGGTTCAGCGAGTCCGGTGCCGACTTTTAATACGATGTCTTCGCCCACTTGCGCTGCCCTGAAATCTGCGATCACCCGGCCTTTGAGATTACAAAGCGCGCCTAGTACGCTTTGCATTGGCGTTATCTGAGTGGTGTCGCAGGTAACTTGGCCTTGCAGGAAGGTTCGCGCGTCGGGGCCAGATGCACGGATGAATTCGAATTGGGATAGCTGTATTGACTCTGTCATGGGTGATCGACTTCTCTCGCTTTGAGCGTTGAACAAAGACGGCTGGCGCTGGTTAGCGGTCTTCGAAACCTAGTACATTCTACACGGTAGCGAAGCTTATGTTTATCATCAGTAGGTACGATACGAGGCCAATTGCCGATCCGAGTTTTGCTGAAAAAATGAGGGTTTGCCGCTTTTAGCTAGTATTGATTTTTACGAGGCGTTATTCTGCGCGCCTGTTTTATCCTGTACATACAGAGAAATATGATGACTCAATCAGACGACCTTCACCCTTCCAAAATATTTTGGCACAGTCGGCGCGGGATGCTAGAGCTCGACCTATTGCTGGTCCCTTTTGCGCGCGAAGCCTTCGAGACTCTCAGCCTCGAGGATAAGCTTTTGTACCGCGATTTTTTGGCAGAGGAAGATCAGGATCTATGGGCATGGCTGATGAAGCGGGGCGAGCCGAGTGAGGCTCGCTTTACTCCGATGATTGACCAAATTCTCGCGCACAAGGTAGCTAACACCTAGAATTCAAGCAGGGTGCCTTTTTAGCTCAGGTAAAGGGGTTGAATCAGGCAATAGCGAGCGCCGAAATGCGCGCGCAGCCGAGAAAATACAAGGAGGGTGGATGTTTGCCGTGGATATCCGACTCTCGCCGATTATTCCCCTCTCTGTTTGGCTCGTGCATGCGGTGTTTTTCTACGCGGCGATCGATTTGCCGTTAGCTCCCGCGTTAACACCGATATTCGCGACAGGGGTCGTCATTAGTCTGATTGACTCTCTACGCCGCTGCTCTACACGATATCCCACGCGCATTCGACGCCTGATTATCACCGGCACGAAGTCGTTACTCATCATGCAGCAGGCAGGCGGTGGGCGGAATGGGGTAGAGGGCATCTTCGAGACGGCAGTGCCTAGTCTTGTGCGCTGCGGCGAGTTTCTGGTCGTTCTTCGATTTAACAGTATCGAAAAAAATGGGCGCCCAATTATTTTGCGACTCTGGCCGGGCAGCCTGAGTCGCCGCGATGAAAGCCTTCTTCGCCGCTATCTCAATTTCTCTTACTAACGATACGCATCCTATTTTGCGGCAGCGGGCTGGGAAGGGTGGGGAAAAAGATGCGTGTCCGCGGCCTGAGCCGCGAGGTCCGGATAGTCTTGCGTGAAGTGTAGGCCGCGTGACTCCTTGCGGCTAAGCGCGCTGTCGATGATTAAACTCGAGACGAGGACTAAATTTCTTAGTTCGAGCAGGTCATTGGTCACGCGGTGTCGTCTGTAATAGTCGATGATTTCTTCTTGAAGCAGGTTAATCCTCTTTTTAGCCCGAATCAGGCGCTCATCGTTGCGAACGATACCAACGAAATCCCACATGCAGCGCCGGAGTTCATCCCAGTTATGCGACACGAGAATTTCGTCGTCGGAGTCGACAACTCTGCTGGCATCCCATGCCGGTAGATCGACTTCTAGGGGTGTTGCTTCGAATCTGTTTGCTATGTCCTGCGCGGCTGCGAAGGCGATAACAAAGCATTCGAGAAGTGAATTGCTCGCCATGCGATTGGCGCCATGAAGACCGGTGAAACTTGTTTCGCCTATGGCATAGAGATTCATAATGTCGGTCATACCGCGCTGGTTAACAACGACGCCGCCGCAGGTGTAGTGGGCGGCAGGTACGACGGGTATGCGATCGCGAGTAATGTCGATGCCAAATTCAAGGCAGCGGGTATAAATCGTAGGAAAGTGCTCTTTGATAAATTCAGCGGGTTTATGTGTAATGTTTAAGTAGACGCAGTCACAACCGAGGCGTTTCATTTCGTGGTCGATAGCGCGAGCGACGATATCTCTAGGCGCGAGTTCTTCACGGCTATCAAAGCGCGGCATAAAGCGTGAGCCATCGGGTAGCTCGAGGGTTGCCCCCTCGCCGCGAAGGGCTTCGGTGATCAGAAATGACTTGGCATGGGGGTGATATAGGCAGGTCGGATGGAACTGATTGAATTCGAGATTTGCCACCGAGCAGCCTGCGCGCCAGGCCATGGCGATGCCATCGCCACTCGCGCCGTCAGGGTTTGACGTATAAAGGTAAGCCTTGCTCGCACCGCCGGTTGCAAGCGCGACGAACTTGCTACTCACCAACTCAACCGTCTCGTTCGATTGATTGAGAACATACGCACCAACGCAGATTGTATTCCCCGCCTCTCCTTTTTTCGTAATGAGATCGACGGCGGTATAGGCTTCGAGCAAGTGTATATTGGGGTGGGCGAGCGCCCGGTTCTTAAGTGTTTCGAACACGGCTTTACCCGTCGCATCGGTCGCATGGATAATACGCCGGTGACTGTGCCCGCCTTCTTTGGTCAAGTGCAGGTCGCTGAGTTTTGGAGGGTTAGCAGCGCTTGTCTTTTGGTTTGCGTAAACCGCTCCGCCGTCGACGGTGGTAAAGGGCACGCCTTGATCGACAAGCCAGCTGACCGCTTCCGCACTGTGTTCGACAATCTGCTCGACGACCTCGGGGTGGCATAGACCTACGCCTGCGTTTAGCGTGTCGGCGACATGCGCTTCGATGCTATCTTCGCTATCAAGCACCGCAGCAATGCCGCCCTGTGCGTAGAACGTAGCGCCTTGGCTCAGCTCGCCCTTGCTCAATACAGCGACGCGGGCGAAATCGGCTGTTTTTAACGCGAGGGTAAGCCCCGCGGCGCCGCTGCCGATGATAAGGATGTCAAATTGTGCGGGGAGGGCGCTGTTTGTCATGTAATGATTCAACTTGTTGAATGGAAAGATAAAATTTTAGTCTGGCGATGCGTTATGCCCTGAAAGATACGCCGGCATCAAAGGAGTGGATTGGCCTAGGTGCAATGGCATGTAAATTCTGGCTGGCTAAGAAATCCGTGATTTTATAGAAATTGAGAACTTTTGCACTGAGATGCTGTCTACTCAGGTGTCTGAATGCATTTGTTCCCCTCGGTGCAGGTCGAACGCACGGAGTAGGGAGTTGATTAATGAGTTTTAGCGGCGCCGATGCGAGCGACCAGCAGCTAGTTGATCGAGTGAGAGCGGGCGATACTAATGCCTTCAACTTTCTCGTCTTGCGCTACCAGAATCGCGTGGCGGCGCTGGTGGCTCGATTTATCAAAGACCATCAAGAAGTCGAAGATGTAACCCAAGAGGCGTTTATCAAGGCGTACCGGGCATTGCATCTGTTCAGAGGAGAAAGCGCGTTTTATACGTGGCTCTATCGCATCGCAGTGAATACAGCGAAGAATTCGCTGGTCGCGCGGGGTCGACGCCCGCCGACAAGTGATCTCGATGCGGGCGAAGCCGAACTCGTGGACATTGGTTCGCCGCTGCGCGATCAAGAGACGCCGGAGGGGAGCCTTGCGACGGCAGCACTTAAAGCGGCTGTCGAGAAGGCTATCGAGGAACTGCCAGAGGATTTGCGCACCGCGTTCACACTGCGCGAATTTTCCGGTCTGAGCTACGAAGACATCACCGAGGTGATGGACTGCCCCGTAGGCACCGTGCGCTCTCGTATATTTAGGGCGCGCGAAGCGATCGATAAAGTGATTAAGCTTCACTTGTAGGTTTCGGGTAAAGCAAGTTTGCGGCAAGGCAGCAGCGCTGGTACGCAAATCGGCAGCTCAGTAAATAGCTAAATTGCTAAATGGGCAACCGAGTAAATAGGCAAGTTAAAGACCAAATAAGGACTCAGCGATGAGCGAGAACGAGAAGACTAACGAGACGGGAAGAACCAGCGGTGATCAACTCAACGATGAAGCGCTGTCGGCACTGCTCGACGGTGAGGCCAATGAGTTCGAACTTCGGCGCATACTGTCTTCGTCTAGCCCTGAAATAGCTGCGAAATGGGCGCGCTTGAACGCATCGCAGGTGATCATTCACGGTGAAGGCTCGGAGTTGTACAAATTAAGCGATGGGTTTGCTCATAGGGTTGCGCAGGCGGTTGACACGTTGGGCAGATCGGTTGACGACAAACCCGAGAGTCAGGCGCCAAGGTTCGGCGCTGATCACAGCGCAGTGCTCGCCGCGCCTTGGGCGCGGGGGGTGGCAAAAATAGCTGTTGCGGCGTCTGTCGCGCTCGCCTTCGTCGTTGTTTTGCAAACATCCTTGCCGGGTAATGACGCAGCAATTCCTTCGGTGGCCGAATCGACTGAGCGCGCTGATTCGGGCGCATTTGCTAAGCCGCAAACTTTGGCGCTTAACGAAACGGGCAATGAAATCCCCGCAGCCCTGCGGTCAGAGGTTGATGCGGAGGCACAGCAACGGCTTCGCGACTATATCAGCAGTATGACGTTCAATGTCGACGAGCCGGTTCGAATCGAACATATCCAAGACTCTCCGCTATACAGACTCGTTAGTGAAACTATCGAAAACCCGCCGCAACGTTAAAAGCCCGCGTCGAACGTAACGCCCCATGAATGGGGCGTTTTCGTTTGGCGCTAGCCTGATCCGTCGGTTCGGTCCAAATTGATTTGGATCCAGACTAGGAATTTTCTCGTTGAGACCCATATAGTTCTCCGGGATGTCTGATTTCCATTTGACCTGCCTACCAACGTGTTAACCTGGTATCAGACCCTGTCGCTCACGAACGTTTAAGGAGTTATCGCCATGGGCAGTAAGCCTTTCACTCACTTAGTTTGCTCTCTAGCCAACCTTGCCAGCTGTTTAACCAAAAACCTAGCCAGCTTCCTAGTCAACTACCTCCTGCCGAGGAAAGCCTTGTTAGGTGGCCTTTTGATTGTTAGCCAGATTGTTCTGCCGGCGCTCATGCCGACCCACGCAGTTGCGGCAGCAGGACTGCCCAATTTCGCCGATCTCGTTGAAGCTAACGCGAGCTCCATCGTTGAGATATCTGCGCGGAGAACGGTGGCTGCGAGACCACAGATAAGCGACGAAAACCTAGAGGAGCTGCTGCGCGGATTGCGCCCAGACCAGCGCCCAGACATCCAGCGTCAAGATCGAGCACCGATGCAGCGGGGCGCCGTAGGCTCTGGATTTCTAATTTCAGCGGACGGCTATGTGATTACTAATAACCACGTCGTCGAAGGCGCTGATCAGATTCAAGTAACGCTCAACGATCGCCGAGTTTTCGATGCCGAGGTCGTGGGCCTCGATGAGCCATCGGATATCGCACTTTTGAAGCTCGATGCAGAGAATCTACCCTTCGTCGAATTTGGCGATTCCGAGGCAGTAAGAGTTGGCGATTGGGTATTGGCAATTGGCTCGCCCTTCGGTCTCGAGTTCTCAGCCGCGGCAGGAATCGTGAGCGCGAAAGGGCGCTCCATGCCTGGAAATTCTGCCTATAACTATATGGCATTTATCCAGTCCGATGTGGCGATCAACCAAGGCAATTCCGGGGGCCCCCTGTTTAACCTCGAGGGCGATGTCATCGGTATTAATTCGCAGATACTCAGCAGCACTGGCGGTTCAAACGGCATCTCGTTTTCGATTCCAAGCAATGTAGCGATGAACGTCGTAGCTCAGCTTAAGGAGTCTGGTGCGGTTGAACGCGGGCTGCTCGGTGTACGCATGCGCGAGGTTGACTATGCGCTGGCCGAAATTTTTGAGATGGATCGTCCGCGCGGTGCCTTCGTTGATGGCGTGATGAATGACAGTCCCGCCGCCAGCGCGGGAATCGAAGATGAGGATATCATCGTCGAGTTCAACGGCCATGAAATCGAATATTTCACCGATCTGCCTTTCTATGTAGGCCAATATCAGCCAGGGACTGAAGCGGCTGTGCGACTCATGCGCAACGGAGAGATACAGCGGGTGACGGTTATCCTTGGGAGTTCGCCTACAAACGAATCGTCGGTGGCGGTTGTCGATACAGCGCCCGAGAGAGCGAATCCGCTAGGATTCAAAGTAGCCGAACTCAGCGACGAGACCAGGCAAGTTGCCGGAATCGATGGTGTGCGTGTTGCTCAGGTCGAAGACGGACCTGGTAGAGAGGCGGGTCTGCAGGAAGGCGACGTGGTGACTTCATTGAACCGAGAGCCAGTAACCTCTGTCAGCGAGTTCGCCGCCATTGCGGAGGCTCTGCCCGAGAGCGGCTTTGTACAGATTCGCATCATGCGACAAGGTCAAGGCACCACGCTTTCACTGGAACTCAAGCCCTAATCGGCGCTCCCCCAGTCCCTCATATAATAGGCAGCAGCATGCCCCTGAGTATGCTGTTGCCGGGCATCCCGACACCGAATCACGCGGCATGCAGCAGTGATGCTCGCGCTCAAACTTCCTGACAGAATTCGCCAGATACTGTAGACTTGCCGGCTTCCGGATAGCCTTGCTATCTCTCACCGAACTTTACTCTGCGACGCGAACTCTGTGACCGACCTAAGCCATATTCGTAACTTTTCTATCATCGCCCATATCGACCACGGTAAGTCGACGCTTGCCGATCGGTTTATTCAGACCTGCGGTGGCCTCACTCAGCGCGAAATGGCGGAACAAATTCTCGATAGCCTCGATATTGAACGCGAACGCGGGATTACGATTAAGGCCCAAAGTGTGACGCTTTATTACAAGGCGCGTGACGGCATTCGCTATCAGCTTAACTTTATTGATACACCGGGGCATGTCGACTTTACCTATGAGGTGTCGCGATCACTCGCAGCATGCGAAGGCGCACTGTTGGTCGTCGATGCGGGGCAGGGAGTCGAGGCGCAGTCGGTAGCGACTTGCTACACGGCGATAGAGCAGGGTCTGGAAGTACTTCCGGTGCTCAATAAAATGGATCTTCCTCAGGCTGAGCCTGAGCGCGTGAAAATCGAAATCGAGGAAATCATCGGTATCGATGCGCAGGACGCTGTGTGTGCCAGCGCAAAATCTGGCATGGGCATAGAAGATATTCTCGAAGAAATCGTTGCAAAGATTCCAGCGCCCGTCGGCGATCGCGAGGCGAAAACGCAGGCGCTCATCATCGACTCGTGGTTCGATAATTACCTCGGTGTTGTGTCGTTAGTCAGGGTAATGGCGGGGACGCTTAAGAAGGGCGACAAGATAATTTCTAAGTCCCTTGGTAAAGCGCATATTGTCGATAGCGTCGGCGTCTTCACACCCAAACGCACCGAACTGCCCTCGCTCGGCGCAGGTGAGGTTGGATTTGTCGTCGCAGGCATTAAGGAAATTCTTGGCGCACCAGTTGGTGACACCATAACGCTTGCGAGCACGCCAGAGGTTGAAGCGCTCGCTGGGTTTAAACGCATAAAGCCGCAGGTCTATGCGGGCCTATTCCCTGTGTCATCCGATGACTTCGAAGCGTTTAGAGACGCATTATCTAAACTCACGCTCAATGATTCGTCGTTGCAGTACGAACCAGAAAATTCAGATGCGCTAGGGTTTGGGTTCCGCTGTGGTTTCCTCGGTATGCTCCATATGGAGATCATCCAGGAGCGTCTCGAACGAGAGTATGATCTCGACCTGATTACCACCGCGCCGACCGTTGTCTATGAGGTATTGATGAATAACGGCGATGTGGTGATGGTCGACAGCCCATCCCGCTTGCCTCCCGTTGCCTCGATTCAGGAGATGCGGGAACCGATAGTACTCGCGAACATACTCGTCCCGCATGAACACCTCGGTAGCGTTATTACGCTTTGCGTTCTCAAGCGTGGCGTTCAGCGCGATATGCAGTTCATCGGCAAGCAAGTTTCTCTTAGTTACGAATTGCCAATGAACGAGGTTGTGCTCGACTTTTTCGACAGGCTCAAATCAGTAAGCCGTGGCTATGCGTCGCTCGACTATCAATTCTTGCGTTTTGATCGAGCGTCGCTTGTGCGTTTAGATGTGCTCATTAACGGAGACAGAGTCGATGCGTTAGCTTTGATTGTGCATCGGGATCATGCGCTGAGTAAGGGCCGGGCGCTTGTTGAAAAAATGAAAGAGTTAATCCCTCGCCAGCTCTACGATGTAGCCATTCAAGCGGCGATCGGCGGGCAGATCATTTCTCGTCAGACAGTTAAAGCACTTCGTAAGAATGTGACCGCGAAATGTTATGGTGGCGACATTACTCGCAAGAAGAAACTCTTAGAGAAGCAGAAAGCCGGTAAGAAGCGAATGAAGCAAGTGGGGAATGTTGAAGTCCCCCAAGAGGCTTTCCTCGCCGTGCTTAAAGTCGACAGCTAAGAGAAGGAAGTTTTAAATGGATATCGATTTTTCGTTCGTACTTGTTTGCCTCGTCGCAGGCTGTGGTGTTATCTGGCTGCTCGATAGCCTGCTAGTTAAGGGCGGGCGCGTAAAAGCGGCAGAAGCGTTTGCAGCGCGCGCCAGCAACGACCCAAGACTGAGCGGCGAACAAGTTGAACAAGAGACCCGCAGACTCCTCCAAGAGCCTTTGCTAACCGAGTATGCGAAATCCTTCTTCCCCGTCTTGCTGTTTGTGTTGATGCTGCGCTCGTTCTTGTTCGAACCCTATCAAGTGCCGACTGGCTCAATGATTCCTACGATAAAAGTCGGTGATTTTATTCTCGTAAACAAGTTCGCCTATGGGCTAAGACTTCCCGTGGTAGGAACGAAAATACTCGATGTGGCAGAACCTCAGCGAGGCGAGATAATGGTTTTTATCCCACCACACGTTGATCAATACTATATCAAGCGGGTCATCGGTCTGCCGGGTGATACCATTCGCTATGAAAACCAGCGCCTCTTTGTTAACGGTGAAATCATTCCTGAAGAATTTGTTGCCAACATTAAGGTGGATACCGGTATTGGACCCCTGGACGGCGTACTTAACTCTGCGACCTACAACGGTGTCACACATGCGACACAGCATATTCCGAGTGTTAATTCTTCGAGGGGGCGCACAAGTTGGATAGTGCCGCCAAAACACTATTTTATGATCGGCGATAACAGAGAGAATAGCGCCGATAGTCGAGTATGGGGACCTGTATCCGAGGACAATATTGTCGGCAAGGCGATAGCGGTTTGGTTACATAAAGACCCAGGACTGAATTTTCCTACGTTTGAGAACAACGCCTTCTTTGCACAACCCGAATAGTCAGTGATTCGTTTGGCTGTGAAGACCTAGGAGCAATAGTGATCATGAGTTCAGCGAGTGATACGGGTCTCGGCCGTTTGACTAAGCAACTTGGCTACGAGTTCACAGATAAGTCCCTCCTGCGCTTGGCGCTCACTCATCGCAGTGCAAGCGCGAATCATAACGAGCGGCTCGAATTTCTTGGTGATTCGGTACTCGGATTCGTCGTCGCGGAAATGCTGTACACGCAGCGACGCAAATCGACAGAGGGAGATCTTAGCCGGCTCAGGGCTAGTATGGTGAGCAAGCCGGCACTTGCCGCTCACGCGCGCGCGATCGGTCTGGGCGAGTATTTAAACCTCGGAAGCGGGGAGTCAAAGAGCGGGGGGCGTGAGCGTGATTCGATTCTAGCCGACGCCGTCGAGGCAGTCATAGCAGCTGTCTATCTCGATGGCGGCCTGTCAGCAGCGACGGCCTTCATAAGGAGGCTCGTAGCTATCGACGAGAACAGTGGCCATAAACCATCTGCAGAGAAGGACAGCAAAACGGCGCTCCAGGAACTCCTGCAGGCGAGGAAAACTGCACTGCCCGTGTATGACATCGTTTCCATCGAAGGCGCAGCACACGAGCAGGTGTTCAGAGTCGAATGCCGTATTGAAGGAGTTGCAGAGACCTTCGACGGGGTAGGTGAGAGCAAAAAAGAAGCGGAACAAGCCGCGGCCGAACGAGCGCTGCTCGTATTAGGAGAAAGCAAGTGATTGAGAAGGACGTCGAGGCTCGCGAGGAAGACATCGAAACGCGCTGTGGTTTCGTTGCGATCGTAGGGCGACCCAATGTGGGCAAGTCAACCTTGCTCAATCATATGCTTAAACAAAAAATTAGTATCACCTCACGCAAGCCTCAAACCACTCGCCACCGCATTCTGGGTATTAGCACCGAAAATGATGCGCAATGTCTCTTCGTCGACACGCCCGGCTTGCATGCGCCTACCGGCAAGGCACTGAATCGGGTGATGAACGAAACCGTACATAATGTCATCAAAGATGTTGATGTTGTGCTGTTCGTCGTTGAGAGATTTAGTTGGAACGAGGCAGATGAGCGAGTTCTTGAGGCGCTTCAATACAGCGAAGTGCCGGTGTTATTGATTATCAACAAGATTGATCTCGTGAAAGATAAGGCGCAGCTGCTTCCCCATATCGCTGAACTGTCGACGAAGCGTCAATTTGCCGAAATAGTGCCTGTATCTGCACTCGGAGGGCACAATTTGGAGCCGCTCGAAGGTCTCATTCGCAGCTATCTGCCTAAGAGTCAGTTCTTGTTCCCAGATGATCAGGTCACAGACCGAAGTTCAAGATTTCTCGCCTCTGAACTCATTCGCGAAAAAGTGACGCGCCAGCTAGGTGACGAACTGCCTTATGATGTCACCGTCGAGATAGAGAAGTTCGAACAACTTGGAGCGACGCTGCATATTCACGGTCTTATTCTGGTCGATAGGAAAGGGCAGAAGCGAATTATTGTTGGTGCCGAGGGTGATCGGTTGAAGCAGATAGGGACTGCCGCGCGAGAAGATATGGAAATTAGCTTTGATTGCAAAGTGATGCTCCACCTCTGGGTGAAGGTGAAATCAGGTTGGGCGGACGACGAAAGGGCGCTGCAGAGTTTGGGTTACAGCGACCGATAGGGACTTATTGCAGCATAGCTGGCTGCCTAGAGTCCTTGGTTTAGCAGGAGAAACAGTTGAGTGGACGCCAGAATTGCCCTGCAGCCAGCCTATGTGCTCCATCGCACACCATTCCAAAACAGCAGTTTTCTAATTGACTTTTTTACCGTCGACTACGGCAGGGTGCGCGCAGTAGCACGTGGCGCGCGGGGAGAGAAATCGCGAACGCGCTCTATACTACAACCCTTTCAGCCACTGCTCATAAGTCTCAGCGGGCGCACCGATCTAAAAACACTCACCGGTGTCGAGCCCATGCACGAAGCGCTCAGGCTCGAAGCTACACGACTTTTTAGCGGCCTCTACATCAACGAACTTCTGACTAGGCTGCTGCAGGATCACGAAGAGCATCGGGCGCTTTACGGTTTCTACCAAGACACGCTCGTTTCCCTCCAAGGCGTTTCGCGTATCGACGCCGTGCTCAGGCACTTCGAGCTAAGTCTTTTGTCCGAGCTTGGGTATGGCTTAAATCTCGAATCAGACTGTGACTTTCATCATGAGATTAAAGAGACTGAACGATACCGGTTTGATGCTAAGCGTGGATTTACACTAGCAAGAGAAAACCCTAATCACCTGCAGGGAGGCTCTGGGGCGATTAGCGATTCAGAACAGGGTGAAACTCTTATCCCAGGTAGCGCTATCATTGCATTGAGAGAGGCGGATTTTGAATCCCCCGAGAACGCGAAATTTGCGAAGCATATTCTCAGGCGTGCACTCGCCGAACATCTGGGCACGAGGCCGCTCAACAGCCGCAGTCTTTTTATGACTAGGCCCCGTCGCTGATGCTCGGTGAGATCGTTCAAGCGGTTTGGGCGCGGGTCACTTTCCGTGCAACAATCCACCGCAGTGGATGTAGCTGCGTGCTTCACCACCACTGTTATGCGACCTAGCTTTGAGGATTATCTTACATGCGTCTACAGTCGATAGAATCTTTGATTGGCAACACGCCTCTGGTAGCGCTCAAGAAGTTACCCGGAGATACAACTAACCGCATTCTGGTCAAGCTGGAGGGCAATAATCCTGGTGGATCGGTAAAAGACAGGCCTGCGCTTAATATGCTCGTTCAGGCAGAACTGCGTGGATCGATCAAACCTGGTGATGCTCTAATCGAGGCAACGAGCGGAAACACTGGTATCGCGCTGGCGATGGTTGCAGCCGCAAAGGGCTACAAGATGATTCTCATCATGCCCGACAACATGAGCGAGGAGCGCAAAGCGGCGATGGCAGCCTACGGCGCAGAACTGATTCTGGTCTCTCCGGATGAGGGTATGGAGGGCGCAAGAGATTTAGCACAGCGGCTTGAAGCGGAGGGTCGAGGCTTAGTGCTCGATCAATTTGCAAATCAAGATAACCCAGATGCGCACTACAGGAGCACCGGCCCGGAAATTTGGCGCGATACCGAGGGTGAAGTTACTCATTTCGTCTGCTCAATGGGCACAACCGGGACGATAATGGGGGTATCAAGATTCTTGAAAGAGCAGAACCAAGACATTGAAATCGTCGGTTTGCAGCCGCAGGAGGGCTCAAAAATCCCCGGCATCAGGCGTTGGCCCGAAGCCTATCTACCCAAAATATTCGATCGCACACGTGTTGATCGCGTCATTGATGTGAGACAAAGCGACGCGGAACAGACGATGCGCGCGCTAGCACGAGAGGAAGGTATATTCTGCGGCGTCTCATCGGGCGGGTCAGTTTTTGCGGCGTTGGCACTCAGTCAGCAGGTCCAGAATGCAACGATTGTTGCTATCGTGTGCGACAGAGGCGATCGTTATCTTTCTACCGGGGTGTTCGCCTAAGCGGCAATTGCCTTAAACCTCAATCCTCAAGCGCCTACTGGGCCTTTAAAGTACCTCCCTGGTCGTCAGGCAGGTTTAGCATTAATTTATCGAGACAATTCCTTTATGAGTAAACGAAGATTTCGTAAACAAAAACTTCCTGCCGAACCGGTTGAGCTTGAGATTACCTCGCTGAGCCATGAAGGCAGAGGTATTGCTCATATCGATGGCAAAGTGGCGTTCGTCGACGGCGCGCTCGAGGGCGAACGTGTTACGGCCAGCTATGTGCGGCGTCGCAATAGTTACGATGAGCTGCGCACTGAGTCGGTGCATCAGGCGTCACCACTTCGTGTGACTCCGCCCTGTGCGTTTGCAGGGACCTGCGGCGGCTGTTCGTTGCAGCATTTGGACCCTGCTGCACAGATCGAGTTCAAGCAATCGGTGCTCCTAGAGCAAATGGCTCAAGCACTTGGTCACGAATTGATAGACGTTGAGATATTGCCAACCCTGCGAGACACGGATTTTAACTACCGACGCAAGGCGCGTCTGGCTGCGCGATTCGTTTCAAAAAAGGGTGGTGCACTCGTAGGATTCCGAGAGAAATACAGCAGTTTCGTTGCAGAGATGGACAACTGTGAAGTGCTCGTGGCAGAGGTAGCAAAACTCATTGCACCTCTGCGAGTGTTGTTCAGTGAGCTCGACGGTAGAATGGAAATACCGCAAATCGAAGTCGCTGTCGGTGAAAGCGCGCCCGATCTCAATGAGCCGCTTGTCGTTGCGTTAGTGGTGAGGCATCTAGCCGAGCTTAGCGCAGCTGATCTCGACGCGCTCACTGCCTTCGCGAAGGAGCACCGCGTAGAGATTTATTTGCAATCTGGAGGCGTTGATACCGTGACGAGGCTTTGGCCTCTTCGCGACACTGATAGGCTAAGTTATTTCTTACCGGATTTTGGACTTGAGCTAGGCTTTCACCCGATGGATTTCACTCAGGTCAACGCGGGGATCAATCGCAAGATAGTTAAGAAGGCATTGGACCTTCTACAGCTCAGTAAAGAGGATGACGTTCTAGATCTGTTTTGCGGCTTAGGCAACTTCACCCTCGCGGCCGCAACGCTATGCGGCAGTGTTGTTGGCGTTGAAGGAAGCGAAGAAATGGTTCATCGCGGAGGCGAGAATGCGGCTCAAAACGGATTAACTAACACTGAATTTTACGCCGCAAATCTTGCTAAGTCCTTTAAGGGAGAGGTCTGGGCTTCAAGAAACTACACGAAGGTCATATTAGATCCACCTCGATCTGGCGCTCTTGAGATCATTCACGAGGTTGCTCAATTGGGCGCCGCGCGAATCGTTTACATTTCTTGTAATCCGGCCACGCTTGCGCGCGATACTGCTGAACTCGTTAAAGCAGGCTATCAGCTAAAATCGACCGGAGTGATGGATATGTTCCCCAATACAACTCACGTCGAGTCGATGGCGGTCTTTGAACGGACTTAAAACTGACTTAAGTAGTCGCTGCAATTTCTGAGGAAAGATCAAGATGATGAGCAATATAGATTCGCTAATCGACCTAATGAGTAAATTGCGTGATCCGGTGCAGGGCTGCCCTTGGGATCTCAAACAATCGATCGCATCCCTTCTTCCGCATACTCTGGAGGAAGTTTATGAGGTTGCTGACGCCATAGAAAGCGGCAGTATGGTTGAACTCGAGGACGAGTTGGGGGATTTGCTTTTTCAGATTGTGTTCTATGCGCAATTAGCACGCGAAGGTGGAAGTTTTGATTTCGACGATATTGCTGCGGGCGTGACTAAAAAATTACTTCGCCGGCATCCGCATGTTTTTCCCGATGGGACACTTGCGAGTTTCGGCGCGACCAAAGAGCTTAGCGCCGAACAGGTAGTAACAAATTGGGACGCGATCAAGGAAATTGAGCGCGAAGAAAAGCGCCAAAAGCTAAAATCGGCAGGGCTAGAACCGAGCGATTCGCCCTTAAGCCTCCTAGATGACGTGCCCAGAGCGCTCCCAGCCATGGAGCGTGCACGAAAGCTTCAGAAAAGGGCTGCGAGCGTAGGCTTCGATTGGGGAACGATAGAGCCGGTTCTTGCGAAACTAAAGGAGGAGATCGCCGAGCTAGAAGAGGCTATCGCGCAGGGTGAGGCGAAGGAGATCGAACATGAACTAGGTGATGTCTTGTTCGCCTCCGTGAATCTCGCAAGGCATGTTCAAGTCGAGCCGGAAATCGCGTTGCGTGGCTGCAATGCGCGGTTCGAAGCACGATTTCGTTTTATCGAAAAACAATTGCGCAATGAAGAAACCGAATTTAAGGATAAGAGCCTCGAAGAACTCGATCATCTGTGGGATTTAGCCAAGCAATCTGGGTTATAGTTGGCGGTTTGGATGGCTAGAATTATAAATTGAAGGAGCGAAAGATGAGACTAATACTTTTGGGCGCACCGGGAGCCGGCAAAGGGACACAAGCGCAATTCATTACTGAAAAGCTTGGTATCCCTCAGATATCTACAGGCGATATGTTGCGCGCGGCCGTTGCTGCGAAGTCCGAATTGGGCTTGAAAGTCGGTGAAGTCATGGCATCCGGCGGCTTGGTAACGGATGAAATCATAATCGCTCTGGTAAAAGAGCGGATTGCACAGGCAGATTGCGCCAATGGCTTTCTCTTCGATGGGTTCCCGAGGACTATTCCTCAAGCTGAAGCGATGGTTGATGCGGGCGTCGAAATCGACTGTGTGCTAGAAATTGATGTGGCCGACGATGAAATCGTAAAGCGCCTCAGTGGTCGCCGTGTTCATCCAGGTTCGGGTCGTGTCTATCATGTTGAGTTTAACCCGCCGGCAAAGGAAGGCATTGACGACGAATCTGGTGAGGAATTGGTGCAGCGCGAGGACGATCAAGAGGAGACGATTCGTAAGAGATTGCAGGTTTACCATGAGCAAACAGAACCTTTGGTAGGCTTCTATAGTGAAGCAGCATCTAAAGGCGTTAACGTTAGTGTCGTCAAGGTTAATGGGTTGGCCCCTGTCGACGAAATTCGACAGCAGATAGATTCAATACTTTCTAGCTAGCCTGTTGCCATTGCTCAAAGGCGCGATATATAAGCAGTAGTAAAAAGCTCGGCTTGCCCGAGCTTTTTACTGTTTAGCCTCAGTTGCCCACTTTCTTACCCGTTTCTTTGCGTTTTCTTTTTGATGCTATTTTCCATACTCTTTTCCATAATCTATTCCATAACGGACTGCGTCGTGCGTTTAAGACTCCTCTCTGCGTCGCAACACCAGCTATAACGAAAAAATCCTCTGAACTATGCCCTCAAATCGTTCATTTCTATTCGCGATAAAGTTGTAATCGATTAAAAATTATTCACTTTTTTCTTAAAGTTTTTTGGACTGCAAGCGAAACATAGCGTATCACCGTAGTTACTCGGTGAATGTATGTGGGTTGACTAAAGAGTTTCTTTTATTCAGCATCTCTATACGATCACTGTTTGCAAAGTCGTTAAGGTGTTAGTTTGGATGTTCCGAACACGTTCGGGAAGAACTAAGAACGAATATGTAACAGGCTAAAGCTAAAAACTGCGGCTGTGAATACAAGCTTGATGGACTCCTAAGTCGATTGAAGTAACTTTGGAGTGCATAGAAACAGCAGCGGGTACGATTCATAACCTAGGAGAAAATCGAGCATGGCTAAAGTTAAAGCGAAAGCGAAAGCAAAACGTAGTCCAGCAGCGAAAAAGCCTGCTGCAAAGGTAACAAGCCCAGCGTTAGAAAAAGCGCAAGGCGTGTTGTCTAAATTAACTAAAGAATCAGTGGCCGCTGCTAAAATCGCCTCTGCATCAAGCAAGAAGGCTGCGGTAGCAACAAAGGCTGCAGCTAAAGCAAAAACTGCTGTAAGCAAGAAAGCGGCAACCGCTGCGAAAGCTGCGGCTAAGAAGGCGGCAGCAAAGGCTGCAGCGATCAATGCCAAGACGCGCGCTGCCAAGGCCCGCGTTAATGCTGCCGAGGCCGTAGCTAAGGCTGCTGCTAAGAAGGTAGCAGACGCAGAGAAGGCGCAGGCGGCATTAGATAAGGCAGTGAAAGCATTCACCGCTAACTTCAAGAAGAAGCAGGCTAAAGCCGCTGCTGCTAAAGCAGCTAAGGCAGCTAAAAAGGCTGCGGCTAAAGCGAAAATTGATGCTAAGAAAGCCGCTGCGAAAGAAAAAGCTGCTGCCAAGAAAGCCGCTTTGAAAGCAAAAGCTGCTGCTAAGAAGGCCGCTGCTAAAGCGAAAGCAGCTGCTAAGAAAGCTAAGCAGCCCAAGAAGAAGGTGACTAAGCGCGCTGCAGCTAAGAAAGCTGCTCCTAAGAAAGTCGCTAAAGCCAAGCCAGCTGCAAAGAAAAAGGCAGTAGCGAAGAAAGCAGTAGCGAAGAAAGCCCCTGCTAAGAAGAAAGCAGCAGCGAAGAAAGCACCTGCTAAGAAGAAAGCGGTGGCGAAAAAGGCACCTGCTAAAAAGAAAGCAGTAGCAAAGAAAGCGCCTGCTAAGAAGAAAGCGGTAGCGAAGAAGGCGCCTGCTAAAAAGAAAGCAGTAGCAAAGAAGGCCCCTGCCAAGAAAAAGGCAGCAGCCAAAAAGGCGCCTGCAACGAAGAAGGCAGTAGCAAAGAAAGCACCAGCTAAGAAAAAGGCAGTAGCAAAGAAGGCACCTGCCAAGAAGAAAGCAGCTGCTAAAAAAGCCCCCGCTAAAAAAGCAGTAGCCAAAAAAGCGCCTGTGAAGAAAAAGGCGGTAGCGAAGAAAGCGCCTGCTAAGAAGAAAGCAGTAGCGAAAAAAGCGCCTGCGGCCAAAAAAGCACCTGCTAAGAAAAAAGCAGCTGCCAAGAAGCGTAAGTAAGCTTGCGCATAAGCTCTCTAGCCGCTG
>JALRKV010000026.1 GCA_023254735.1 Pseudomonadales bacterium
TAAGTTTGGAGGGCAGCTCCCAACGTCAAAGGACCAATCGCTCCTGGATGATGAAGAGAGTGAAAAATATTGTATCTATGGTCGTTCTCGCGACTCTATTGTCGAGCTAAGTTATATCGCTCAGATCAATATTGAGATCGCCGCAACGGCGACGCGTAAAAGGGTATGGGCCGGCGCGATCAGTCGCATTCATCAAGTGACGCCGGGGGAGTATATGCACGAGGAGCGTGCTCGCCCTGAGTTTTATAAGGCTTTTGCGCGCGTGCTTGAGAATTATCCTGCCAAGGAATAAGCACGGCCGGCGCGCGCGTTTAGACCGGGTTATTGGCGATGCCTGCCCCTTCGTAAAGTATTGCCGAATCGCTTTAAGTCCAGCATTATAACCGACTCATTCGCGACGAATTCTCGCGTGGCGACGAGTTTTCGGAAAAGACTGGACTAAACGTATGGAATCCCTGCTCGCGATCTCGCCTTCGCTACTGGCTCTTGTGATGGCGTTCACTACGCGACGCGTCATCCTCTCCCTCTTCAGTGCTGTAGCCTTGGGTTTTTTTATCCTCAATGACTATCAGCCATTGAGTACATCAATCGCAGTATTTGAGCAGGGGATTTTTCAGCAGCTTCAGGGAAGTAATGCGCAGATTGTTATCGTTATTACGGTAATCTCGGGGTTTATTTACCTGTTAGAAGCCTCAAGCACTATGCGAGCGTTCTCAAGTTTTATGGGTAGTCGCGTGCGTTCTGCGGCTAAACTCAAGTTGAGCACGCTGTTCTCTGGAATACTTATTTTCTTCACCGACTCGGGCAACTCTCTTATTCTGGGTCCGGTTTATCGACCCGTTTTTGACAAGCTGAGGATCTGCCGCGAGAAACTCGCTTATATTATTGACTCTACCTCGTCTCCGGTTTGCGTCCTGATTCCGATTATTAGTTGGGGCGCTTATACGATGGGGCTTATGGAGCAGGCGTACGCCAACGAAGGCATCGACAAAGATGGATTCACGGCATTTCGCGAAGTGTGGTTCTACCAGCTCTATCCGTTACTAACCTTGGGCGGTGTGTTTTTCGTCGCGCTGTTTAATGTCTATCTGGGTCGCATGGCGAGTGCGCAGCGCGCGCTGCTGAGTGGCGAACTTGTCTACGATGAGCGCAGCGAAGCGGGCGATGCGCTCTCTCCCGCGCTGCAACGCTTCGGCGCGCGTATTGTCGGCGCGGCCCTCGGTACGCTGTTTATCTCGATGCTGTTGCTCTTCACGCTTTTCGTTATACGCAACGGCGGCCTCGATGGTCCGACGATTAGAGTGACCCTCGCGCTGTCTTACACGACCGCAACCGTCGTTACTATTATCGCTCTGAGCCGTCTCGGGCTGTTTAGTTTTAGTCAGAGCTCGACAAGTTTTTTCGCGGGCATGGGCAAAATTATGCCCATTCTCTGTATTCTGATCCTCGCATGGACACTTAGCGATGTTCTGACAGAGCTCGAAACCGGCAAGGCGATAGCGCGCTTACTCGAAGCGATAAACTTTCCAACTTGGATGCTCGCGAGCATGATTTTTATTATCGGCGCGGCGCTCTCGCTCGCGACGGGCTCATCGTGGGGCACTTTCGCGCTCGTGATTCCAATTGTGGTGCCAATCGCCGCTGCGCTCGATGCGTCTATTCCCATTTGCTTGGGGGCGGCGCTTAGCGGGGGACTATTTGGTGATCAAACATCACCTATCTCCGACACCACGGTTTTGTCGTCGATGTCTTCGGGTGTAAATCACATGGCGCATGTCGAAACCCAGATTCCCTATGCACTGATTGCAGCGAGTTTTGCGTTTATCGGATTCATAGTTGCCTCGCTCACCCACGGGCTCGAGTTACCGACTCTATCGATCTCGTTGATGTCTATTCTGATGGGCGTGACATATTTTATGCTGTCGAGGACGCGTCTAGGCCGCCTCTAATTTGAGTTAATTTAATGTGAAAAAGCTTTGGTTAAGAAAAGAAGACAAAACCGGTGAGCGCCGCGTGCCAATAACGCCGGCAGAGGTGGTTGAGCTCGTGCAGGCCGGCGTTGAAGTGACTGTTGAGCGTTGCAACCAGCGCTGCTACACCGATGCAGACTATGAAGCAGCGGGAGCACTGCTTACTGACGCGATTTGGCAGCAGGCGCCGCGAGACACCGTTGTGCTTGCATTGAAAGAACTTGCAGACTCGACCGAACCGGTCGCCCACAGTCAGATACATTTCTCACATACTTTCAAAGGCCAAGAGGGAGCGAAGGAGATGCTTGCGCGCTATGCGCGGGGAGGCGGTGCGATCTACGATCTGGAATTCTTGTTCGATACTCAAGGCAGGCGAGTCGCTGCCTTTGGCTATTGGGCAGGGTATGTCGGCGCGGCGCTGGGACTTCTGGGCGTTGCGCATTACTCTATAAAAAGTACCGACTTTCCCGCGCTGCAACCATTCTCTGATCGGGATGCGCTGCTAGCAACAGTCGACACTGCGCTGCAAGAATCAGGCTGGGACGACGGTTCGCTGAGCGTCCTGATAATGGGCGCGCTTGGGCGATGCGGGTCCGGTGCACGCGATCTGATCGCAAGCCTCAGGTCTGAGGTGCGCGTGACCGCATGGGATTTACCTGAGTTTACGGCTGCGGATAAACCGATCAGAGAAAGTTTGGCGCACGAATTGTTCGTCAACTGCGTGTACCTGCGTGAGCCGATTGCCCCAATGATTGACGCGGACTTGCTTTCCGAAAGCGGTAGGCTAAAGATTATTAGCGACGTTAGCTGCGATCCTACGAGTGCCGACAATCCAATCAGAGTCTACGATGCAATTACGCATCTGCACGCGCCGTTTGTTCGAGCACGAGGCGAGGGCGATGCGGTGTTTGTGCAGGCGATTGATCATCTGCCAACGCTACTGCCGCGCGAGTCTTCGCAGGAATATGCAGCTGCTCTGTTTCCCTATCTGTTCGATTTTATGACGTCCGATGCCCCTAGCTCGACGTGGGTTGCAGCGAGACAGCGCTTCGAACAGGCCCTCGTCAGCTATGGTCTTCGCTAGACATAAATAAAATTTGAATAGGAGACGCACATATGATTTTCCTGACACTAAAAAGCCGAGCTAAAGATGCAGCGTTAGGTGCTCTTTTGCTGAGCGCAATTGCGCTTTCGACGCCGCTGATCGCTGCGGATAGTGCTACTGCCGATCAGTTGCGACACAGCGTTAAGGTAACTCGTCTCCTCGACAGACCGATTATTAGCCCCGATACCGATCCGAGCATTGGCAGCAATATTCAAGGCCCCTCTCTTATAAAAGTGCCTGATTGGGTCAGCGACCCGTTGGGTAAGTACTATCTTTATTTTGCCGATCATAAGGGTCAATACATCAGATTGGCCTATGCAGATGAGGTAACAGGCCCTTGGAAGATTCATGTGCCTGGCAGTTTGCGTATCGAAGAATCCTTTTTTGCTGTATCGCGGCCACCGATCGCACCGGAACGCCTCGCTGAACTTGTCGCTGCTCGACAGGCGAGCGGTGTTCGCGTGTCTCATGACTACGCGAAAGAGTTGACGGAGCCGCATATCGCCTCGCCCGATGTTCATGTGGACGAAGAGAATCAAAGAATCGTTATGTATTTCCATGGTCTCGAAGCGGCTGCCCGACAGCATTCACGCGTTGCGATTTCAGACAATGGAATCGACTTCGAGGCACTGCCGGGCGACATCGGCCGTACGTATTATCGCGCGTTCGAATGGGACGGAATGACTTACGCTATTGCTATGCCAGGGCAGTTCTATCGCTCTCGCGATGGGCTGACAAATTTTGAAGCAGGCCCTCTTCTCTTTGAAAGCACCATGCGCCACTCTGCAGTGCTTGTCCGCGATGGCAAACTCTTTGTTTTTTGGACAAGAGTTGGGGATGCACCGGAAACCATTCTGTTGAGTACGATCGTGCTTACCGACGACTGGAATAACTGGCAGGAGTCGCCCGAGGTTGAGGTATTGAGAGCAGAGTTTGACTGGGAGGGAGCAGATGCGCCGATAGAGCCGTCCGTTCGTTCAACGGCCTATGGGCACGTTAACCAGTTGCGCGATCCCGCTCTGTTTGTTGAGGATGGCGCTGTCTATCTTCTCTACGCTGTTGCGGGTGAGAGCGGCATTGCTATAGCGAGCGTGACGTTTTAACAAGGTGATAGATTTTTTCTATACTAACTTCCGATTTTTTCGATCTATTCTCTGAAGCAATCTAGCATCATCGGCTTGATCGTTGTATGTCTAAAGTGCTAAGAGAATATCATGCTCAATACCGCGCCCCGCGCAGTCTCCGCTGCTATAGTTATTAATCTCGTTGTGATCGCGAGCGTCATCGCTAGCGGGCAGCATGGCGTTCATGCGGAGAACGGGCTATTCGAAAATATTCAAGCCGTGTATCTGATTTCTGCCGCCTTACTCTATGCTGCGAGCAGCCTTGGGAATAGATTGACCGAACGCGTCGAGCTTGTGGGTCTCGCATTGCTTTGCTTCAGCTTCAGTTTGCGAGAAATCGATATCGAGCTGATCGGCTTGCCGCAGTTCATCGAGCATTTCTTGACTGGCGATGGCCGCACCGCGACACTTCTCGTGCTCTGGAGTTGCTACATCGCGTTTTTACTCCGACAGCCTGTCGAACTGTCCGTACTAATAAAACGGCAGTTTGATACCGGGCTCTCGCGCTATTTGTTGATGTCTGCAGGTCTCCTGCTGACTGGGGCGCTATTCGATCGCGGACTCATCACGCCCTATCATCCAAGGCTTTTCGAAGAGCTTCTGGAAGTAAATGCCTACCTTCTCCTCTTCATTCCCGCAGCTAAGTCAATCATTGCTATGGTACGAAAGCCTCGGGTTGAGCCAATCGAAACGCCCGAGCAGGCCAGAGTCACTGTGGCAGATTGATCGGAGTCTGACGACTGTTAGGCAGTCCGCTTTTTAAGTGTCGCAGTTGCTATCCGCATCCCGGTTCTCGTCGACAGCGCGGCGCTCTTCTTTGCGGGCGACGCTGAGCCAGTCGAGCGAAACGCCAGAGACCGTATTAACCCTCGACACACGGAATACGATTTCTAAAAGTTTTGGGCGCTTCCTAAGGTGCGGCTCCTCAAGTCGGCGGATAAAGTAGGCAACGACTGCAAGGCGCAGAACGGTCGTCGCTATGAAGACGATGAAAAGGTCACTCGGCAGCTGCCAGCTCTGCGCGATAGTCTCGGCGATTCTAGGTGCAAGACTCGCTAAATAGCCGCCAAAAATTCCACCAAGGCATACCGCTAGCGCACTTGTGCCAGACTGAATTGCTGCATATAGCGCAAAATTCGTCTGATGGGGCCGGATGTCGTAGAGATAGTTAGCCGTGCTCAGGGTAAAGCCGCTCCAGAATACGCCCGAAACAATCTGCACGAAAATAAGGTAGTACTGGTTTGGGCTAAGCATCCATAAAACCGGAATGACCGGAATGCTCGCCGCACATATGACCATAACCCAATGATTCCCGAACCTGTCACTCAAGCGACCCCACCGACGCAAAAAGAAGAACTGGGTCGCGATAGAAGCGACGCTGTTAAGGCTAAATTGCAAATAGGTAAACTGGAGATCGCGCAGCATGTAAACGGCAAAGAATGGCGCAGACACTGCGACTGCGCCTTGCAGCGCGGCGACGAACAGGCTGTAATTTCTGAAGGTGGGGTCTTTTAGTGAGGTTTTTATGTGCAGCCAACTGTCACGCAGCCGCATCGTATCTGTTCCTGCCGTTTGCTCTGGGTCATGCATTAGCCCCAAGAGGATTCCTGACAGGAGGCGACCAATTGCCGCGGCGCCGAACAGAATAAAGAACCCCATCCAGGTCGAGCCCGCGCGTGTGCTCGCATTGAGAAGTACTCCGCCGAGCACGAAAACAATCAATGTGGTCAGCATAGTTAAGCGCGAGCGTGAAGCGAAGAAAACACCGCGGGTTTGTTTCGGAACGAGGCCTCCCATCCATGCGCGCCAATGCGGCTGCACAATGTTTATGCAGGTGAAATAGGCAATGGAGAGGCCAATAAGCAGCGTGACTTGGCCTAAGGGGAAAAACGCTGCCGACAGGGGAAGCGCTACCGCGGCCATCCCCGCGACAATGGCGCTCTGCAGAAGTGCCGTGCCGACAACCAAAGGTTTGCGCGCAATATGCCCGCCAAGCCAGACCGAGACGATCTGCATGATCGCACCCGCGAGCTGCGGAAGCGCGGTTAGCCATCCGAGTTGGACAGCTGAGGCTTTAAGATAGATTGCAAAGGCATTGAGGAAATTGTCGCTCGTCGCCGTCATCAGCCCTGAGGCAACGGCCTCTTGCTGCGAATGGCGTAACGTTTTCCTGAGGCGAGGGCGATGCTGCATGGCGCGACACTGCGAGAAATAATAATCGCTATTCTATCGCCATTCGTCAGATTCACATGATGATTATTTTCTGTTCAGGGCCTTTCCATACTGAACACTGAGTCGGCGTCAACGCGCGCATAGTCGTTATAGCCAAGTCGGCTAATGATGCCCATTCTCCTGATATCGACAAGGCCCTCATCGGTGATCACCGAATCATCGATATGGATGCCGACCACCTCGCCGAAGATCACGCGGTAGTTGTCCGCTTCGGTCCAGCCGGGGATTTCGACACTTTTGATATAGCGGCATTCAAGATGCACAGGGGCTTCAGCGATGCGGGGGGCTTTAACGAGTTGCGACGGGATTGCGGTCAGTCCCGACAGCGCGATTTCATCCACCTCGGGGCCTGCAGTAACAGAGCTCTGATTCATCGCGTCGCGGGTCTCCCAAGTCGCCAGATTGCAAACAAAGTCGCCAGTGAGTTCGATATTACGCGCCGAGTCTTTAAGCCGGTCTTCGTTGATGCCAGCGCCGGCCGAAAACATCACCGTCGGCGGCTGGTAGCTTACGGCGTTAAAGAAACTGTAGGGCGCGAGATTGTGAATGCCGGCGGCGTCTACTGAGCTTATCCAACCTATGGGTCTTGGCACGATGAGGCTATTGAACGGGTTTTTAGCTAGGCCGTGGTTTTTCTTCTTTGGCTCATAAAACATGGCGCGGATGACTCCTAGGTGGAAAGGGGTAGACTTAGACGATAGCGCGTCTTCACGCACTTGAACAGAACGTCGGGAGTCTCGGCCGAGACTCAGTATTCGGAAAAAACGATTACGCTGATCGAAACAAAGCGTTATCCCGATGCAGGTTCGAACGCTATCCTGCACGCTGTAAAAATCATCTACCCAGATGATCTGTTCGTTTAGTTAAAAGAATCGCCGGCTTACACACCGGCCTAACTGGTTAATTAGTAATGGAGGCATCTCGCATGCTTAAGAAATCTCTCGTTCTCGCCACGGCGATCTCGCTTGGCTTGTCTACACTTGCCGCGGTCAGCCCTGCGGCTGCTCAAGACGGTGTCGCCAACAACGACTACTGGTGGCCTAACCGGCTGGACCTCGATCCGCTTCGCGACAATGACCCTGCGTCCAATCCGCTTGGCGCCGACTTTGACTATGCCGAAGCCTTCGCACAGCTCGACATTGAAGCCCTAAAGTCAGACCTCATCGATGTGATGACGACGTCGCAGGATTGGTGGCCCGCAGACTATGGACACTATGGTCCTTTCTTTATTCGCATGGCGTGGCACAGCGCAGGTACCTATCGCGTTAGCGATGGCCGCGGTGGCGCCTATGGCGGCATGCAACGCTTCGCACCACTTAACAGCTGGCCGGACAACACCAATCTCGACAAAGCTCAGCGTCTTCTGTGGCCCATCAAGCAAAAGTACGGCAACCATATCTCTTGGGGAGACCTGATGGTGTTAGCCGGAACTGTTGCGATGGAATCTATGGGTTTCAAGACTGCGGGCTTCGCCGGTGGACGTGTGGACTCATGGGAGCCTGAGGAAGTGTACTGGGGTCCTGAGGGCGAGTGGCTCGCAGATGAGCGGTACGAAGGCGATCGCGAACTCAAAGACGGGCTCGGCGCCGTGCAGATGGGCCTGATCTACGTAAATCCCGAGGGTCCTAATGGCAATCCTGATCCGCTCGCAGCGGCGCGCGATATCCGCGAAACCTTCGGCCGCATGGCGATGAACGACGAAGAAACTGTGGCGTTAATCGCCGGTGGTCACACGTTCGGTAAGGCACACGGTGCTGCGAAACCTCAGGGTAACGTCGGCGTGGAGCCAGAGGGCGCGAGCATTGAAGAGCAAGGCCTCGGCTGGAAAAACACCTATGGCACAGGCAAAGGGGCAGACACGATTACTAGCGGCCTAGAAGGCGCATGGACAGTCAACCCTGCGGCGTGGACACATAACTATCTCGAGAACCTCTACGCCTACGACTGGGAGCAAACGCGCAGCCCGGCTGGTGCAATCCAGTGGATTCCTAAAGGCGGAGCGGCAGCGAATTTGGTGCCTGACGCGCACGATCCATCTAAGCGTCACGCGCCAATCATGTTCACTACCGACCTCGCTCTCAAGGAAGACCCTGCCTACCGTGAAATCACATCGCGTTGGCTGGAAAACCCTGAAGAGTTTGCGGATGCGTTCGCACGCGCATGGTTTAAGCTGACTCATCGAGACATGGGGCCAAGCACACGCTACCTAGGTGCGCTCGTGCCAACCGATGAGCTTGTATGGCAGGATCCTGTGCCGGCGGCCGATTACGCTGAGATCAACGACCGCGATATCGCTAAGTTGAAAGCTGCTGTGCTCGAATCCGGCCTATCGACCTCTGAGCTGGTGCGCACCGCGTGGGCTTCGGCATCTACGTTCCGCGGCACTGACTTCCGCGGCGGCGCTAACGGCGCGCGTATCCGCCTCGCGCCGCAAAAGGACTGGGAAGCCAATAATCCTGCCGAAGTCGAGAAAGTGATTGGCGTTCTTGAGACAATTCAGGCTGAGTTTAATGAGAGCAGCCGTCGCCGCAAGGTGTCGCTTGCTGACCTGATTGTGTTAGCTGGCTCTGCCGCGGTAGAGCAAGCTGCGAGAGATGCAGGCCATTCGGTAGAGGTTGCCTTCACGCCGGGTCGCACAGATGCAACCCAAGAGCAAACTGATGTTAATTCGTTCGCCGTGCTCGAGCCTGACTACGATGCGTTCCGCAATTATTTCGCCGAAGGCACGCGTCTCTCACCAGCACGCGCACTCATTGAGAAAGCCGACCGCCTAACGCTTACGGTGCCAGAAATGACCGTGCTGCTTGGCGGCATGCGCTCACTCGATGCGAATGTCGGCGGCGCAGCACACGGCGTGTTCACTGACCGCGCCGGCACGTTGACAAACGATTTCTTCGTGAATTTGCTAGACATGTCGACTGTGTGGGCGAAGGCCGATCAGGAAGGTGTCTACGAAGGCCGCGATCGTGAAACGGGTGAGATTAAGTGGACAGCGACGCCTGTCGACCTAATTTTTGGTTCGAACACCGAGCTACGCGCAGTCGCAGAGGTTTATGCGATGGCGGGTTCTGAGCAGAAATTTGTTGAGGACTTTGCTGCGGCGTGGACTAAGGTAATGAATCTCGACCGCTTCGATATCTAAAGCACTTTGCTGCTACTCTCGCCTGCGAATGGCGAGAGTAGCGCAGGCAAAGAAGTTGTTAGTCAAACCCTACAAAATGCACGAAAGTCTCTTCATCCGCCCTCGTTGCTTTCACTTTGTTGGCAGAGAACTCATCGTTCGGATACCCCATCGCAATGCACGTTAGGATATTCTGAGTTTCGGGGATACCCGCATGCTCGCGAACAACCGGTGTCTGCATAACCCCCTGACCGTTAATTACCGTGCCTAACCCTCGCTCCCATGCAGCAAGGCAAATCGCGTGTGAAATAGCGCCAAGATCGAATTGAGCAATCGCTGCGGGCTCGAGAATCTTGTCATAGGTGAGCACGATAGAAACCGGCGCATCGAATTGGCGAAAGCCGCGCATCACCCAGTCTTGTCGCATTTCTTTATCGTCGCGGGCAATTCCCATCGCGGCGAAAAGCTGTTTAGCGATCTCTACCTGTCGTTCCCTGTGAATGCCTTCATAGGCTTCCTTGGTCGGGAAGTCGCGCTGCGGCTTTATACCAGCCAGCATTCGTTCGGTATTTCCTTGGCGAATTTTGTCCAGCGGTTCGCCGGTGACGACATACAAATTCCATGGCTGAGTATTCATCGACGAAGGCGCGCCCTTCGCGACGTCGATAATCTCTTGAATTAGTTCTTTAGGAACCGGGTCAGTCTTGTAGCCGCGCACGCTGCGACGGGTGCGGACAAGTGTTTCGAAATCCATTGTGCTGCATCTCCTGCGTTCTATTTTTTTTGTGTAGTCGGCTACGCGCTTGCGGCGTTGGCTTTCTCTACTGCCTTTGCATTAAGGCGTAATTGCCTCACGAACTCGACAGAGAAAGGATCGGGGAATACGTCTTCCTCGCCTGTGGCGAGTGCATTGAAAACATGCGTGGCGACCGAGTCGGGGGAAGCTTTGTCGAAGGGCAGGTTTTTGGCCATGTCGGTGTCGATGGGGCCAGGATAGACGCCGATGACGAGCGTGTCTTGCTTTGCAAGCTCTGCGCGTAGCGCCTGAGTGAGCGAGTGACCCGCTGCCTTCGATGCAGAATAGCCGGGTGCAAAGGCAAAGCTGCACAGACCCGAGATGGAAAGAATATTGACGATCGCGCCGCCGCCTTTGGCTTTGATTATCGGCGCGAATGCAATCGACATTTTCATCGTGCCAAAATAATTGATATCCATTTCCATGCGCTTTGGCGCTTCGTTGTTCGCGGCGACTATCGCACCGCCGCCGCCAGCGCCTGCATTGTTAATCAGCACGTCCACATCCTGAGCTGCGGCTGCGACGGCGTCGACCTGCTCTTGGCTGCAGATATCGAGACTCAGTAAAACGACGCGGTCGGGATTGGCGGCCGCAAGGTCAGCGAGACCCTCGGTATTGCGCGCTGTGGCATAGACTTTAGCCGCGCCGAGTTCTAATGCCTTTGTGACGAAGCTTTTACCAATACCGCGGTTAGATCCGGTGACGAGAACAACTTTATCTTTGATATCTACTGTGAGCATGGAAAGTCCTTTGTCGTGTGTTTAGGGTGAGTGGATATCGGTTTTTCTGCAGCGGTGTTTTATTCGCCGAGTTAGCGCTGATCGTTGAGCACGTAGAGATAGCACTGCACAGGCTCGCCGTTCTCGGGATGGGCAATGGTTTCAACGCGTCGGTAGTCAGCGCCCTCGAACTCGTCCAATTCATGCCAAAAACCCGGCAGCTCAGGCGACTCTAAAAGAAAGCCGTTTACGGGTTCGGATCCGATGAGCTTGATCGCGGGATAGCCCATCGTCGCGCCCCAGCCTTCTGGGTGCACCTGGCCGATAACAGTGGCTGCCTGCCAAATGCCCGAGAGAGGAGCGAGGACATGCGCATTGGGTTGATTGGGAGCTAGCGTTCCGTAGACGAAAAGTCGATTCTCGATCTGCATAGATTCAGCCTCAATAGAGTGGATGAGAGCTAGGAGGAGCTTAAAGGGGGATCGAGCGGTGAGGCGGCGGGCTCGGTAGCCGCGTCGCACTCGGTCTATCGAGGCTTACGCGAAAGAACTGCTAAGCCTCACTCTAGTCAAAATTAGAACAACCAAACTGCCAACATGTAAGCGAGCAGCGCTAGGCCGACTAAGGTGACACCAATTACGATGTTTGCACCTGTATTTGAATCTTGGTCGTGGTCATGAGCGGACATAATGTTTTCCTTGAAATGCGCACAAGCGGGATGAAATTCAGGCGCTAACTATAATGATTTGGGGTCGTTTTGGGTAGCCTTTTCGTGTTTCAAGGTGAAGTGTTCTACTGCAACGGCGGTGATGAGCGCGTAAAAAGGTAGGAAAAAACGGTCCCACCCCTGCACCAGAGGGAAAAGCACGAGAAAGGCGACGAACAGGGGTAAACAGAGCAGCGCGATATGCGGCAGGGAGACCAGAGATTGAGGCTTCAACGCCTCGGCGAACAGCCGTTGGTAGTTACCCTGCAGGCAGAGAACTAGGAGCAAGACGAAGAAGGGCGCTGAGGTGCCGATTGTCGCGCCGCTAGCTACCACTTGTAGTATTGCCGAATACACGACAGTCCAGTAGATCTCGAAAGAAAAGGGCGCCGCAAAGCCTGGGATATCGACCTGGCTCTCGACAAACGTGTGGTAGAAAAGTCGCCACCATGAATAGTCGAACAAGCCATTGATTGTAAAATAGAGCGCGCTGCTTACTACTAGCCCGCCGGTGAACAGCAGGACAGCGGGACTGCGGATTGAGGCACCCTGCGCGAAGGCGCTCCAGCTCTGCCAGAGGAGGACCAAGCCTGCGAAAAGGATATTGTTGGTGCGCACGCAGATCGATGCGACGAGCAAAAAAACGGCGAGTCGTAGCCAGCGTTTGCAGACAAGGGCATAGAGCGCTGCAAAGACGATGAGCGCAGACAGATTGTCGGGCACTGGCACTCGGCTGAGATCGGCCAGGCGCCCGACAACGGCGAAAATCACGACGATTAACGCGGCGCTCAACGTGCTGCAGCTGCGCGAAAGCCAGACAAAGAGGAGAAGGCAGAGCAGCACACCTGGAATCACCGACAGCAGTCGTAGCGACGTCAGCGGCTCCGCGCCGAGCGCTGTCAGTGTCCGCAGAGCGATGACGTAGGCGGGTTTGATGCGGTACATATCGAGTTGGCCAATAAAATGCTCAGCGTTGTCCTTAAGATCCGCAGCATAGGGTCCAGAGGTTAAGGCCGCGTATTGCTGAGGCGTCATTGCGCTCTGCAGATATGCATAGGTGCGCGCGTGAAGAAGCGTGGGGTCACTGATGTCGGCACTCAGAATGGTGGCTGTATAGGGAACGGTATCCCAAGTGTAGAGAGGCTTCGAATAGGCAAGCAGGACCAA